>JAYVBS010000029.1:0-21997 GCA_043750315.1 Chitinophagaceae bacterium | reverse complement strand
GTGTTGAAAGACTTTTCCCTATTATGTCACCAAATATTGAAAGCATTTTGATTCACAAAGTAGGAAATGTACGTAGAGCTAAATTGTTCTATTTACGTGAAAGAAGTGGTAAAAGTGCACGTATCAAAGAAAAAAGAGTTAAATAAAATTTTCAATTTTTTTATATGGCGGAAGTTTACTTTGTTAAACTTCCGCTTTTTAATTTTTTATAGCTCATCAATGATAAATTGAATTACTTTTACACTTTAAAAATATTATTATGGGAAGTTTAGGAATGCCAGAAATTATCATGATTCTTTTAGTAGTGCTTCTATTATTTGGGGGTAGAAAAATTCCAGAATTAATGAGAGGCTTAGGAAAAGGAATTCGTGAGTTTAACGATGCAAAAAATAATGTAAGAAACGAAATAGAAAAAGGAATTAACGAAAAAGAAGAAAAACCTGATTCTAAATAATTCTCCACAACTTACATTTACTATAGCCTTTGTATCCTTTCTCCAACATCAAAGACTATCATTTGGCTTTGCAAACAAACAAGACCAATTGTGTGTCTGCAGTTAAATTTTATTTACAAAAAATTCAACAACATCAACATCTGAATGCTTTTATTGAAGTATTTAATGATTCAATAGAACGTGCAGAATTTTTAGACCAAGAACAAAATAAAGGGGCAACTCTTGGTAAACTGCATGGTGTAATTATTTCTATTAAAGACGTAATTTGTTATAAAGATCACAAGGTTTCTGCAGCTTCTAAAATTCTTGAAAATTTCACTTCAATTTATAGTGCTACTGCTGTTGAAAAATTACTGCAGGAAGGTGCCATAATAATTGGAAGAAATAATTGTGATGAATTTGCAATGGGTAGTAGTAGTGAGAATTCTTTTTATGGTGTAATCAAAAATGGGTTAAATGAAGATTTGGTTCCTGGAGGTTCTTCTGGAGGAAGTGCTGTAGCTGTTCAAATGAATATGAGTATGGTAAGCTTAGGAAGTGATACAGGTGGAAGTGTTCGTCAACCTGCAGATTTTTGTGGAATAGTCGGGTTTAAACCAACTTATGGAAAAATTTCTAGATATGGTTTAATTGCTTATGCATCATCTTTCGATCAAATAGGAATTTTTGCCAAAAATGTACATGATGTAAGTTTGGTTTTAGAAGTAATTGCTGGTGAAGACGAATTTGATAGCACAGTTTCAACTCAAAAAATTCCTTCTTATTCCTCTTCATTATCATCAAATCAAAAATATAAAATAGCTTATTTCAAACAAGCGTTAGAACATGAAGCTTTAGATGAAGAAATTGCTTCAACAATCAAATCATTTATAAAAAAATTGCAAAAAGATGGTCATATAGTTGAAGCCATAGATTTTGATTTATTAGATGAAACAATTCCAACATACTATGTATTAACTACTGCAGAAGCAAGTAGCAATTTATCTCGTTACGATGGTATTAAATTTGGCTATAGAGCTTGTGGCGAGTTTGATTCTTTGCAAGCCATGTATAAACAAACCAGAAGTGAAGGCTTTGGCAAAGAAGTACAACGAAGAATTTTGCTTGGAACGTTTGTATTAAGCGAAGGATATTTTGATGCATATTATACCAAAGCACAAAAAGTTCGTCAATTGCTTCATCAATCTATTCAGAACATATTTAATGAATATCAATTTATCATTTCACCTACAGTTCCTTCAACTGCATTTAAAATTGGAGCAAAGTCACATGATGCAACAGAAATGTATTTAGCAGACTTATATACTGTTTTAGCAAACTTGGTTGGCATTCCTGCAATATCAATACCACTTTTTAAACATAACAATCAAATGCCATTTGGTTTGCAAATTATGGCTCCTCACCATAAAGAATTAGATTTGCTTTCTTTTTCAAATTCTTTGCTCACCTTTCATCCTTAATTTATTACTTACAACACAATTTTCAATTCTTATTTAGAAAGGTTGAAAAAAAATTGTAACATTGACTTTGAAATATAAATCAATTTCAAAAATTTAAATAATCAAAATTATTATTATGGAAGCACAAAAAGTGGATATGTTTATTATAGCTAATTCTAAATTTTTCGAAGCACAAGATGTTATGAAAATTAGAGAAGTTTTATTAAATGAAGATGATAACAAATGGGGCATTCTTCAAACTTTACAATTCAAAGATCCAACTTTTATGTTGATTGTTTCATTGTTTGCTGGTTCACTTGGAGTTGATCGTTTTTTGATTGGAGATACAGGTTTGGGCATTGGAAAACTTTTAACTTGTGGTGGTTTAGGAATATGGACTATTATTGATTGGTTTATGATACAAGAAGCAACAAGAGAAAAAAATATGGCAAAAATTAAACAATATGTGTAATAATGACTTGGTGTAAAAGACACATACATAAGTTGATTTTATTATCTTGTTTTCTAGGATACGTTTGGGTATTTATTAACTACAGTTTTTTACCAACGTATCTTTCAAATCAAAGTATTTGTATTTTTAAAAACATTACTAATTTACCTTGTCCAAGTTGTGGAATTACAAGAGCTATTATTTTATTTTTAATGGGTAATTTTGTTGGTTCAATAGAAATGAATCCTTTAGGTGTTTTGATGTTATTAATAATTTTTATTACCCCTTTTTTTGTATTATATGATATGGTAAAGAAAAAAGAATTGGTTTTAAAATCTTATCAAACAATTAATAATTTTTTTTCTCAAAAGAAGGTAGCTATTCCTTTTTTTGCATTTGTTATTATTAACTGGGTTTGGAATATATATAAACATTTGTAATGAATATTAACGCTTTCGGTTATTCGCCAAGTGAGCATGAATTAGAAAAAGCTTCTAATAGTTATTTAATGTCGTTAGTTGCTTTAATTGCTGGGTTACCATTACCTATTATTAACCTAATAGCAACTTTATTTTTTTATATTGGCAATAGAAAAGGAACCTATTTTGTAAGGTGGCATTGTATTCAAGCTTTGCTTTCACAGCTTTCAATTTTCTTTATTAATAGTTTTAGTTTTTGGTGGACTGTTTCAATAATTTTTGGACCAGAAATCATCAATAATAAATATTTAGGTTTTATCATCACAGTTGTATTTTTTAATATTATTGAAATTGTTGCTACCATTTATACTGCAATAAAAGTTAGAAAAGGAGAACATGTTTCTTGGTGGTTTTATGGAGATATTACTCAATTTATTTGTAAGCCATAAAGTATGAAAAAATTTATTCTTCAAATTGCTATTCTTATTGCTATTTTTTTTGCTTCTCTATTTTTTATAAGAAAAGTGAATTGGATGAAATTGTTTCAAGTAGAAAAAATTGCAAAATCTACTGAAGAAAAGTTAGGCGATTTAATTTGGAAATCTTATAGTGCTACAACAACAGAAGTTACTTCGCATCAAATCATATATGCTGTTGATAGTATAGTTAATAAAATTTGTAAAGCAAACGATATTGATACCACTTCTATAAAAATTCATGTTATAGATAAAGATGAAATCAATGCTTTTGCTTTACCTGGAAATCATTTAGCTATTTATTCTGGATTAATTAAAGATTGTGAAAATGCCGATGAGTTAGCAGGTGTAATTGCACATGAATTAGCACATATGCAAAAGAATCATGTGATGAAGAAGTTGGTTAAAGAAATTGGTATGGGCGTTTTAATTGGTTTAACCACTGGTAATGGAAATGGTGGAGCTATTGGAGAAATTATTCATATGCTTTCATCAAGTGCCTATGATAGAAAATTAGAAAGTGAAGCTGATATTACAGGTGTAGATTATTTAATGAATGCCAAAATAGATCCTGAAGGGTTGGCACATTTTTTATTTAGAATGGCCACATCAGAAAACGATATACCAAAAGCTATTTATTGGATTACTACACATCCAGAATCTGAAGAAAGAGCAAAAGATATTATGGCTCGGGTTAAGGTTTCAAAAAATCAAAATTATCCTAAATCTTCAACTGAAAATTGGGATAAAATAAAAAATCAGTTAGATAAAGAGTAAGTTTGACCTTAAATAGTAAAGCTTATTTTTTAATGCAACAATCTTGCAAAATATTTTTCTTTGTTTTTTTTCAAATACTTGCCTTTAAAAGTTTTGCTCAAAATGATGTGAACTTAAAAGAAGATACTACTTCAGTTTCATCTTTCTCCAAAAAAATTGAAACTAATAAAACATACGAATTTAAGTTAAACCCAAGAGCTATTGCTTTTGTTGAAGATTATATAAAAAAAAATGCGAAGGAATTTGAGAAAATGAAGCAATGGGGTAAAGCTTATTTTAACTTATATGATGGTATTTTAAAACAATACGACATTCCTCTTCAAATGAAATATTTAAGTGTTGTAGAAAGCCATTTAAGAAGCAATTTAGTTAGTTGGGCAGGTGCTGTTGGCCCTTGGCAGTTGATGGATTATGAAGCTAGAAGATTTGGCTTAAAAGTAAGAGGAAGAACTGATGAAAGATCAGACTATATAAAAAGCACACATGTGGCTTGTAAGATTATGAAAGAACTTTATAATGAATTTGGAGATTGGCTTTTGGTAGTTGCTGCTTACAATGGAGGTGCTGGTAGAGTTAAAGGTGCCATTAAAAAGAGTGGCTCTAAAGATTTTTGGAATTTGCAATACCATGTTGCAGAAGAAACAAGAACACATGTGAAAAAATTTATTGCAACTCATTATTTATTTGAAGGCGATGGTGGTATTACAACACAAACTGCAGCAGAAAATAAAAGTTTGTTACCAGTTAATAATTATTCTTTTAAAATTGATTCAGCAACATTAGCTGAGTTAATAAAAATTGATATTAAAGGAAGATATAAATCAAGTGTAATTTGTAATTTTTTAGAATTGCATTTACCCGAATTTCAAATCATCAATTTTAATTTAGATAAAGAATTAGCCTCTGGTAAATATTATACACTAAGAATTCCTAAAAACAAAGAAGCTAGCTTTCATGAAAAGAAAAACATGATTTTAGAACAAAGTATTAAAGAAATATTGAATGGCTTTTAATTTTTTAATGCTTGTTCAATATCTGCTATAATGTCTTCAATATTTTCTATTCCTACACTTAATCTTATTAATCCATCAGTAATACCAAATTTCAATCTTTCATCTTTAGGTACAGAAACATGCGTTGTACTTGCAGGATGAGAAATTAAAGTATCAACTGTTCCTAAAGAAACTGCTCTGGTACACATTTGTAATTTATTCTGAAATTCAATACCAGCTTTTAATCCAGCTTTAAGCTCAAAACTCATAACTGGTGCATGATTTTTCATTTGTTTAGTAGCTAAGTTGTGATCTGGATGAGAAACTAATCCTGTATAATTTACTTTTTCAATAGCAGTATGTTGTTGTAAATAATTTGCCAAAAGCTTTGCATTTTGGCAATGCCGTTCCATTCTTAATTCTAAAGTTTTAATACCATTCAGCAATAGAAAAGCATCGAATGGATTACTGTTGCCACCTAACAAAACAAACCATTTCCAAATTTTTGTTTTCATCAATTCAATATCTTTTCCAAGTAATACACCACCAATTGCAGTGCCATGGCCATTTAAATATTTTGTAGTAGAATGAAACACAAAATCGACCCCATATTTAAAAGGTTGTTGAAGGTATGGTGTTGCAAAAGTGTTATCACATGATACAATTATATTGTTTTCTTTTGCAATTTTTGTGATGGCTTCAATATCTACACATTGAATGGTAGGGTTTGCAGGTGTCTCAAGATGTATTAATTTAATATTTGAGTGAGCAGAAATTGCTTTTTCTACTTCACTTAAGATTCTCATATCAACAATAAGTACTTGAATTCCTGTTTCAGGTAAAACTTTATTCAGTAATTCATAAGTTCCTCCATACAAAGAATAATGAGTAAGAATGGCATCTCCAGATTTTAAATTACTTAAAAATAAAGTTGTCATTGCTGCTTGGCCACTACTATGAAGCAATGCTTTTAATTCAAGTGGTTCATTATTTTCATCATTTAAACCAAAAGCTTCTAATGCTGCAATTGTTTCTTCAACTGCTTTACAGGTTGGGTTGGCCCAACGTGAATAAATTTTATCTTTTTCTTTCCCCAAAAACCTACTCATGCCTTCTTCTGTAGAATCATATGTAAAGGTTGATGTGGCATAAATAGGAACTAAATGAGCATCTTCTGAATTTTTATGATGTCCAGCATGTAATGCTGTTGAACTAATGCCTTTGAATAATTTTTTAGTCATTTGATAAAATTTAAGTTCAGTAATATTAAAATCAAGAAACAAATTTCATTCTTTATTTTTGTTTTAATAAAAACATTTTATGAATCGTCCAATAAGGGTTCTGGTTGCTAAAGTTGGCTTAGATGGGCACGATAGAGGTGCAAAAGTTATTGCAACAGCTTTAAGAGATCATGGCATGGAAGTTATTTATACTGGATTAAGACAAACTCCTGAAATGGTAGTAAATGCTGCTTTGCAAGAGGATGTTGATGCTATTGGAATTAGCATTTTAAGTGGTGCACATATGACAGTTTTTCCTAAAATTATTAATTTGATGAAAGAGAAAAAAATGAATGATGTACTTTTAACTGGAGGTGGCATTATACCAGAAGAAGATATGAAATCTTTGAATGAAATGGGTGTTGGCAAATTATTTGCACCAGGAACACCAACCAAAGATATTGCTACTCATATAAAAGATTGGGTTAAAATAAACAGAGACTTCTAAACTAAAATTAATCATACCTATTATAAATTAATATATACAATTACTTTCTTTATTTTACCAATTAACACTTTGTCTGAAATAAATAATTAATACTGTTAAATTTGTAAGAATGGAGATTTCAAATCAAACAATTGATAAATTATCTAATCTGGCTCAACTTCAGTTTTCTGAAAAAGAAAAAGAAGATATTAAAATTGATTTGGAAAAAATGATTGGATTTATTGAGCAATTGCAAAAAGTGGACACTGACAATGTCGAACCTTTAATTCATATTTCAGATGCCGTTAATGTTTTGCGAGCTGATGAAATTAAAGGAAGTGTTGTTGTTGAAGAAGCTTTAAAAAATGCTCCAAATAAGGATGACCTTTTTTTTACAGTACCTAAAGTGATTAAAAAATAATTTACATGAATGCAATGATTAGTATAGAAAAATTGTACAAAACTTATTTTATGGGTAAGCAAAGTGTACAGGTTTTAAAAGGGTTAAGTTTAGATATTATGAAAAATGAATATGTAGCTTTAATGGGCCCAAGTGGAAGTGGTAAAAGTACTTTGATGAATATTATTGGTTGTTTAGATACACCCACAGGAGGAAAATACATTTTGAATAATAAAGATGTAAGCAAAATGACTGATGATAATTTAGCTGAAATTAGAAATAAAGAAATTGGTTTTGTATTTCAACAATTTAATTTATTACCACGCTTAACAGCTGTTGAAAATGTTGCTTTACCATTAATTTATGCAGGTATTAATAAAAAAGAAAGAACCGAAAAAGCTCTAGAATCCTTAGCACAAGTAGGTTTGGCAGATAGAAGTCATCATAAAAGCAATGAATTGAGTGGAGGACAAATACAGCGTGTAGCAATTGCTAGAGCATTAGTAAACAACCCATCTATTTTATTAGCTGATGAACCAACTGGAAATTTAGATAGCAAAACTTCTATAGAAGTGATGGAAGTTTTCGAGAAATTACATGCTGCAGGTAATACAATTGTTCTAGTAACTCATGAAGAAGATATTGCAAAACATGCAAAAAGAATAGTTCGTTTGAAAGATGGTGAAATTGAAACCGATACTTTAAAATAATTTTCAAAACAAATTATGGCTTTCAAAATTTATACTAAAACTGGCGATAAAGGAACCACAAGTTTAATTGGTGGAACTAAGGTTTCTAAAAGTCATTTGCGTATTGAAAGTTATGGTACAATTGATGAACTTAATTCTTTTATTGGTGTTAGTTTAGATTCAATTAATCATCATAAAAGTAAAAAAGTATTAAAAGAAATTCAAGATAGATTGTTTACAATTGGTTCATCATTAGCTTTTGACCCAGAAAAAGAACCATTAATGAAATTGCCAGATCTAAAAGAATCTGATATCAATTTTCTAGAAAATGAAATAGATGCAATGAACGAGGTTTTGCCAGTGATGAAAAATTTTATTTTACCAAGTGGAAATATAGCTGTTTCCTTTCTTCATGTTGCTAGGTGTGTGTGTAGACGAGCTGAAAGAATTTGTGTCGCAATGAAGGAAAATGAATTCAATATCGATGGAATTGTGATAAAATACTTAAACAGATTAAGTGATTATCTTTTTGTTTTGGCAAGATTTATTGCAAAAGAACATGGAGCCGATGAAATTGCTTGGAAACCTAGATTAGTTTAAAAAATATTCACATAAAAAAATCCACAAATTATTGTGGATTTTTTTTATTAACGAATTCTTTTTTTAATTCTTTGAAATTTTTAAATCATCTGGTTCATAAGTTCCTACTAATGATGCAGGAGTACCAGCTGGTGCTTCATATAAGAAAGCTAAATAAACGTTTTTGCCGATATAAGCAGAAAAATCAAATGGTCCAAATGTATCAAATGGTGTAAAACCAGTATTTGTTCCTGCTGGAACTGTAATTAAAGTAGTCCAGGTTGAAGTAGAAGGATTACTTCCTCCTGCATAGTCTGTTGAAACAAGTGCTTTAAATGTTCCTGAAACATATCTTCTAGAACAAGTAAATGTATATTTAGGAACTAAACCTGTTGGTATTGCAATTGCTGGAGTAATTAACCAACTTTTTATGGCTGTGGTTGGCATTACTGCAGAACTAAATGCAGAAACCTTAGGAAAAATGTTTCCACTAAATGATGCCATAGTATAAGGAACATCACCTGTCTCTTGAATATTTTTCCAACCTGGCAGTACTAATGGAGTAGTAGATGTGGTATATGCTTGAAAATCTTCTTCGTATAAAAAACACCTTGGGTTGTTAAATTTAACATCTATTGTATCTCTAATCAACAATTGTTTTGTTGTTCCATAAACAGTATAAATAGCAACAATATTTCCATTTCCTGCTTGAGGAGTTTTACCAGAAAAATCTGCAAAACCACTAGTTCTTACATCAATAGTTGTTGGATTTGAACAACTTTTAATATAACGATCACCAGTTTTTTTATAGTATGATGTATCAGCATAAGGGCGTTTAGTATCACCAGCAATAAACTCCATATCATTTAATTGAATTAAATCGCCTAACAAAGGATTTTGCATTGTAGTTACACCAAAAGGAGTATTTAAGCCATCAATTGATGTAATTACTTTTGGTATTACAGGATTATTTAAACTTCCACCAATTACATGATTAGGAATAAGTGGTGTAGGGATTGATTCTAAAGTAAAAGTTCCATTCAACAAAGCTTTAACACCTAATTGAATTAAATTGTTATAATCACTTAAGCAAAGGCCATTACATTTTATATATACTTTTTTCCCAACTGGATAATTTGCATACAAGCCATTACTAGCTAATTCAACTGCAATAGCACCAGTTGCATCTTGTATATAAATTTCTTTATAAAGGTTGCCGCTTTTATCGTTGGCAATTACAACTCCACTTATGATAATATCAGAATTAATAACATCAAATGCACCTGCATTTGTATGCATTGCTTTTAATGCTTTAATAGTTGTGTTTGCAGTAATGTTTGGGTCTGTTGAAACTGGTGGTGCTTCATAATTCTTTTTACAAGAACTCAAAATGAATGCAAATAAAATTGCAAATGATGATAACTTGATGATTGATTTGATATTCATAAATCTTACTTTATTTATTTTTTTTGAATGTGTTATTTTTAAAATCTTAATGATATTGTTGCTGCATAGTTTACACCATAATTGTAATTATATCTTTGAGGAAATTTATCATATTCAGTAACATTATCAAAACGTAATTGCTCAAATGCAAATGGAATAATTGATGTGTTATTTAATAAATTTGTTGCACTTAAACTGAAAAATAAAAAATTTGTGTTTTTGTTTACCGAAAGATTTCTAGGTAATCTCCATGAATAACTTGCATATAAGTCTAAGGTTGACTGAGATGGTAATTTTTGTTGATCTAGTATTTTTTTCCATTGATCAGAACCAGGTGTTAAACCTTGAACAGCAGCTGCTGTTCTACGTAAAGGATTTATTTCAACATACATAGCATCGAAATAATTATAAGTTAAACCTACATTCCAAAACTTAGGAGAGCGATATGTGATACCAAAACTATATGCTTCTTGTGGTGTGCCACCAACATAATAATCTTTTGCAAAAACTACATCTTTACTTACAACACTAGCGTCATTATCAATTGTTGTGATAGAGTTTTGAGAACTTGTATAATAAAATCTTCCAACGGCAGCAGCAGCATTTACAACAACATTTGCAATTGGTCTGGCTTCAATACCAAATTCTCCCCCACTATGTGTTTTATTAATTCCAGTAATTCCGTAGTTCACTAAGTTTAAATAAGTGTCGTGAAAGAAAGTCATTACATTCATTTGATTTTTAAATTCAGTGTAATAACCAGTTAATCTAATTTTTATTTTAGGTGCATTTAAAGTATAACCAACTTCAAGTGAGTTTACTTCTTCATTTGTAATATTTTCTTGTGTTGTGTTTCTAATTCTTGGTGATAAATAGACATTATCAAAAAAAGGTGCTTTTGTTAGTGTGGCAACATTTGCAAAAAAATAGTTTCTTCCATTCAACTTATATGTTATACCTGTTTTAAAAGCATAGTTATTAAATTCTTGTTTAGCAGATTTACCTAATGAGTTATTAGGGAATAAACCACTTTTATAATTTCCATTTCTTAAAAACGAAGTATTAGAAAGTTCAATAGCAGCATAAAAATCTAGCTTGTTAAATTTCAATAGCATTTGTGCCCATCCAGAAGCTCTTTTAATTGTTATATCATAATTGTAAGAGTAATCGTCACCTAGTTTTACAACTCTATTTGGGTTAAGTAAGTTTGATTGGGGTAAATCTGGATTATTTGCATTGATTCTTTCAGCAAATTGATTTAAGTCTACAAAGTAATCACCACCTAATAAATCTGTGATTTTTTTATAGTTATGATTTTTTTGGTATTGATAAGCTGCACCAGAAGTAAATTCTGTATGATCACCAAATCTGGTATTATACACAGTATTGGCATTCATTTTTGTAGCATTTGTTACATATTCAAATTGCACATATCTGGATCTTTTACCAGTTACACCATTGAATGTTTCTTGTTGTGCTCTGTTGGCATCATACATTCTATTCCAATTTATTTGACGAACATCATCATTGGTTTGCCATTCTTTAGTTAGTTGAGCTTTTAAATTTGGATCTTCCCAATAACTTGGTAAATATCTGTAGTATAATGGATTTGGATTATCGGCACGATACCAATCTAAATTACTAGAAGCTCTGTCGCCTCTAGAATAGTTTACAGCTGTAACTAAACTGCTGTTATTGTTAATTCTATAATCGTGTGTTAGAATTAAATAGGGTTGATCGGTTCTTACATTATTAGCATTTCTTTTTTTACCATTTTGCCAACCCCAAAAAGGGTTATAGTTTGTTGTTCCAACTAAATCAAAAGCTTCTTTAACAGCAGTTCCTTGACGACCAGTTGTAGTTGGTGCACCAAAAGCAACTAAAGAAAGTAAATGGTTTTGACCAATTCTTTTATCTGCAGCAGCAAACCAACTCCAACCATCATATGTGGTTCCTGCAAAATAACCTTCAGCAGCATAACGCCTTGTTCCACTAATAGAAAAAGCCCATCCTTTTTTACTAATACCAGTATTATGTGTAAAATCTAATCTATGCTGAAAGTTTCTATTACTAATTACATAACCTACTTCTGATTGTTTTCTTTGTTTACTTGCTCTTGTATCGAAATAAGTTGTAGATGCGATGTCTCCAAATGCGAAAGTATTTGGTCGTAATCCAATTGAAACATCTCTATTTCTCATAACATCATTTAAACCACCCCAAACACCAAAAGGGGTAAAGCCATTATCTAAGTTATCCATAGATATGCCATTAATATACACTGCAGATAAATCTGAGTCGTAGCCTCTCATTCTAAAACGTAAAGCACTAAAATTGTATGCTGCAGCAATTAAAAATGGGTCTCTTCCTGCTGTTAATATTGAAGAAACATTTTGAGAAACACCATCACCCAAATCATTCTCATCTAATGAAACTGATGCAATATTATTTACAGAATTATCTCTTAATATATCTAATGTATCAGTATTTTGTTTGGTAATGCTAGGTTTAGGAGCAGTTTTTAATTTAGTTTGAGCAATTGAAAAAATGCTAATAGTGAGAAAGAAAAAAAGCAGCCTTGATTTCGTCATATAAAAAAATTAGTTTGTAAAAATAACTAAAACGAAATCAAAAATCTACTTTTATAATCTTTTGATTCTTTTAAACATTAAATTTTCAGAAGGCTTCTTATTAACTTACTCTAAGTGAAGTAATAAAAAATTTGTTGTTAGAGCTTTTAAGAATAAGAGTGATGTTACAATTTTTTATTTTTCCTTGTAATTTTCCTGTGATGTACATCATTGAACCAGCTTCTCTTTGAGAGGTTAATTGAAAAGTTTTAACCCCTACTTCATCATAAAAAGATTTTAAAGCAATTGTTGCTTGATTTTTACCCATATTCTTCATTTCATCTTTTTCCGGTAGGGTTAAATCAATCATAGTATCAAAATAGTGAGCCAACTCTGAAGCATTTCCAGTTTTTAATGCCGAAATGATATCTTCAGAACTACCATAATTTACTGCTGATGTTAAAGTAAAAAATAAACCAAAAAGAAGTAAAAAAGATTTCATATAAAAATTAAATAATTTAATTGTATAAAAGTTAGCTAAAATAATGCCAAATGATGGTTTTATTGATACTTTTTAAATGATGGATGAAATTGTTGAAGTGTTTCTCTCAAAAAGTTTCTATCTAAATGAGTATAGATTTCAGTTGTTGTAATACTTTCATGACCTAACATTTCCTGAACTGCTCTCAAGTTTGCACCACCTTCAACTAAATGAGTGGCAAATGAATGTCTAAAAGTATGCGGAGAAATTGTTTTTTTAATTTCAGCTTTTAGGGCCAAGTCTTTAATAATATAAAAAATCATTACTCTGCTTAAATTTTTGCCCCAACGATTTAAGAACAAGATATCTTCAAAACCATTTTTTATGTTCATTTTGTTACGAACACTTTCTAAGTATATTTTAATAAACTTAATTGCATCTCTACCAATAGGTATTAATCTTTCCTTATCGCCTTTACCTATTACCCTAATAAAACCAACATCTAAATATAAACTGCTAATTTTTAATTGAATAATTTCTGATACTCGCAAGCCACAGCTATATAAAGTTTCTAAAATTGCCTTGTTTCTAGTTCCATCTGATGTGCTTAGATTTAATTTTGAGATGAGTAATTCAATTTCATCAAAACTTAAAGTATCGGGTAATTTTCTATTTGTTTTTGGTGCTTCTAAAAGTAAAGAGGGGTCTTTTGTAGAAATTTGTTCTATTAAACAAAATTTATAGAAAGCTCGTATGCCAGAAATTATTCTTGCCTGAGAGGTTGCTGATAAACCAATTTCTGCAATAGTTTTTATGAACTTTTGCAACTCTTTTAAAGTTATAGATGAAGGATTTTTTTGGATGCCATTGGTTATCAAAAACTCAATTAATTTTTCAACATCTCTAATATATGCTTCAACAGAATTCTTACTTAAAGATTTCTCTAATTGCAAATAAGCTTTAAATCCTTTTAAATAAGATTGCCACATAGTATTGAAACGCAAAATTATCAATAAAATGATGTAGCACATTATAAAATGCCACTTATAAATCTTCTATTATTTTTTTGGTTATTATCATTAATCTTGCTAGCTATTTTAAACATGAGTCAATTTTCTATTTATTTTCAATTAGGCTTTAATCATATTGTAAGTTTAGGTGCATACGATCATATACTTTTTATTATTGCACTTTGTTTAACCTATCAGTTTGCCGATTGGAAGAGAATTTTAATTTTAGTTACTGCTTTTACTATTGGTCATGCAATATCATTAGTAGCATCTTTCCTAAATATTTTTTCTTACTCAAATCAATGGATAGAATTTTTAATTACAATTACTATTTTATTAACGGCTTTGTATAATGTATTGAATAAAAAAACAAATACTTCAATTGGCAAGCTAACTTTTATTTATTGTTGTGCTTTAGGTTTTGGGTTAATTCATGGATTGGCATTTAGCACAGATTTAAAAATGGTCATTGGTAATAGTAATGGGGTTTGGTTAAAACTATTATATGCTAATATAGGTATTGAATTAGCCCAATTATTTTTTGTATTTATTTTACTGGTTGTCAATTTAATTTGTTTACGAATAATAAAAATCAATTATCGAGAATATACTTTATTTATTAGTAGTGCTATATTTGGCATTGCTTTATATCTATCTTTAATAAGAATACCCTTTTAAATTAACACAATTAAAAAAAATGAAAAAAATTGTAATTTTAATGATGTGCTTTTTTGCTACAACATTGTTTGCACAAAACACAATGAACAATCCTACAAGCAATCATGGTAATAAATTTGAAGCTTTGGGTACAATAATTCCATCACCCAATGAACAAAGAACAGCAAGTGGTGCTCCAGGAACTAAATACTGGCAACAGAGTTGTGATTATGATATTAAATGTGAGTTGGATGAAAAGAATTTAAAAATGATAGGCAGCGAAACGGTTACTTACTATAATAATAGTCCTGATGCTTTAAGTTATTTATGGTTGCAGTTAGATGAAAACGAACATAGCACTGTAAATAATGCAAATTATCAAACTAGTTCAACTTTAAGTTCTAATATAAATATTACTGCTTTAGAAAGAATGGGAAATGCTAAAACTGATAATGGATATGGTGATATCATCACATTACTTACTGATGCAAATGGCAAAAATTTAGCTTACACCATTAATAAAACAATGATGCGTATTGAATTGCCTACACCTTTAAAAACTGGTCAAAAATTTACTTTTAAATGTAATTGGAGTTATAAAATTCCTGATAGAATGTCGATGGGTGGAAGGGGAGGATACGAGTATTTTCCTGAAGATGGGAACCATGTATTTACAATATCACAATGGTTTCCAAGATTATGTGTGTATAGCGATTTTAAAGGTTGGCAACACAATCAGTTTAGTGGTAGTGCAGAATTTGCATTAACATTTGGCAATTATAATGTAAGTATTACAGTGCCATCAGATCATGTAGTAATGGCAACAGGAGAATGTTCTAATTATGCAAAAGTTTTATCTCCAGCTCAATTAGCCAGGTGGAATAAAGCACAAGTTGCAAAAGAACCTGTTGAAGTTGTAACACTTGCAGAAGCAACAGCTGCTGAAAAAAATAAAGCAACATCTAAAAAGACTTGGAATTTTACGGCAAAAAATGTTCGCGATTTTGCTTTTGGAAGCTCAAGAAAATTTGTTTGGGATGCTATGCCTGTTTTTATAGAAGCCAAACGAGTAATGTGTATGAGTGGATATCCAAAAGAGGCTTATGGTCTATATAGAAAATACAGTACAAAAGTTGTTGCTCATACAATTAAAACATATTCAAAATTCTCAATTCCATATTCTTATCCTGTAGCACAAAGTATAGAAGCATCGAGTGGAATGGAGTATCCAATGATTTGTTTCAATTTTGGTAGAACAGAAAAAGATGGTACTTATTCTGCAGGTACAAAAAATGGAATGATTGGTGTTATCATACATGAAGTAGGACACAACTTTTTTCCTATGATTGTAAATAGTGATGAAAGAGAATGGTCTTGGATGGATGAAGGTTTAAACACTTTTGTTCAGTATTTAACAGAAGAATTGTTCGATAATAAATTTCCTACTCGTCGTGGACAAGCAAACAGTATTATCGATTATATGAAGTTGCCAAAAGATCAATTAGAACCTATTATGACTAATGGTGAAAACCTGATTAGCTTGGGTTCAAATGCTTATGCTAAACCAGCTGCAGGTTTAAATATTTTAAGAGAAACAATTGTTGGCAGAGAATTATTCGATTATGCTTTTAAAGAATATTCTAAACGTTGGGCTTTTAAACATCCAACGCCTTCAGATTTTTTTAGAACGATGAACGATGCTTCAGGTGAAAATTTAGATTGGTTTTGGAGAGGATGGTTTTATGGTATAGAAAATTGTGATATTTCTATAGATACAGTTAAGCATGCTGTGTTTAGTGATACAACAACAGTTAGAGGTGGTGGAGGTGGAGGACGAAGAAATTCTGCTGGTATTGCTAAACCTCAAGTAAATGCTTTTGATGACATTTCTAAAATTAGAAATAGAAATGATAAAAACATAAAATTTCAAACTGATATTGATACTAGTCTTAGAGATTTTTATTGGAAATATGATAGAGGAATTATTGCTTATGATTCAACAGTTAAAATGACAATGGATAATCCAATGGGGCAAATGGAAAAATTAACTGATGAAGAGAAAGCCAAATATGCTAATACACATTTATATGAAATTACATTTAGCAATAAAGGAGGTTTAGTTATGCCTATTATTGTTGAGTTTACTTATGAAGATGGAAGTACCGAAACTGAAAAAATGCCTGCTCAAATTTGGCGGAAGAATGAAAATAAAGTAACTAAAGTTTTCATGAAAAATAAACTAGTTACCAACATCAAATTAGACCCAATGAAAGAAACTGCAGATGTGAATGAAAAAAATAATGCATGGCCAAAATTAAATGATGAACCAAGTAAATTCGGCATTTTCAAAGCACGTCAAATCTCTCGTGGGCAATCATCAGGAATGAATCCTATGCAAGCTTTTGGAGGTAAATAATGATATTAAGTTGTTTAAATTGGTTATTGATTTCTTTAGTTGGATTAATGCATCCATTCTTTGTAAGTGTGATTGATATTAATCATAATGCAAAAGATAAAAATGTAGAAATTAGTATTAAAATTTTTATTGATGATTTTGAAACAACGCTTAAAAAAAATTATCAACGAAATATTGATTTAAGTAAATCTACAAACGATGTTCAAGTAAATAAATTAATAACCAATTATATTGAATTTAAACTTCAAATTGCAATAGATGGAAAATTTCAAACCATGCAATACTTAGGTTATGAAGTACAGAAAGAAAGTGTTTGGATTTTTTTAGAAATAAATAATATCAATCATCTTAAAAAAATGAATTTTAATTGTAGTTTGTTATATGATTTTCAGAATAAGCAAATGAACATTTTTAATGTAAAAGCAAATGGCTCTGAAAAAAATTATAGATTAGATTATCCTAAAAATACTTTAGAATTTGTTTTTTAAATTTCATAGGCAGTAGAGACTGAAAAGTCGGAAAGTCAAAAGAGTCAGTAAGTCCGTTAGTCAGAAGAGTCAGTAAGTCAGAAGAGACTAGGATTAATTTTTTTTCTGACTTTCCCGATTTTTTTGACTTTGCGGTCTCTACTGACTTAAATTAAAACTTTAATCATGCAAGACCCTAAATATCCCATTGGCAAATACGAACCTCAACCTTTTTCTGAACAACAAAAGAAAACTTGGATTGCTGATATTGAATTTCTTCCATCAGAATTAGAATCCTCAATTTTAAATTTAGATGTAGATCAACTTAACACACCTTATAGAGATGGTGGATGGAATGTTCATCAAGTTGTGCATCATGTTGCTGACAGTCATATGAATGCTTTTATCAGATTTAAATTAGGATTAACTGAAGATAATCCAACCATAAAACCATATAACGAAGCTGCTTGGGCAGAACTTGAAGATGTAAAAACTTTACCAATAAACATATCATTGACAATTTTACATGCTTTGCATAAACGAATGGTTGCTTTATTAAAAAGCATTACTGATGAACAATGGATGAGAACTGTTGAACATCCTCAATATAAAAAACAAATGACCTTATGGTATGTGTTGGGTTTATATGCTTGGCATGGTAAACATCATACAGCACATATAAAATCATTGAGAGAAATTAAACAATGGTATTAAAATATTTTTTATGCAATCTAAAGCAGCAACTATTGAACAATATTTAAATGAGTTACCTGAAGATAGAAAAAGTATAATTTCTGAAATTAGAAAAGTATTCAAAAAAAATTTGCCAAAAGGTTTTGAAGAGGGTATGAGTTATGGTATGATTGGTTTTTATGTGCCTCATAAACTATATCCAAAGGGCTATCATTGTGATCCTAAATTACCACTACCATTTATTAATGTTGCTTCACAAAAAAATCATATTGCTATTTATCATATGGGAATATATGCCTCAAAAGAACTATTAAATTGGTTTGTAAGTGAATGGCCGAATCACTCTACAAAAAAGCTTGACATGGGCAAGAGCTGTCTTAAGTATAAAAAAGCTGATGAAGTTCCCTTAAAACTTATTGCAGAACTTGCAACAAAAGTTACTCCACAACAATGGATAGAAACTTATGAAAAAGCATTTATAAAAATAATAAATTAACCTTCGAAAGTACTATAAAAATAAGGAGTTGCAGATTCAAACTCTGCACTACAAGAATCTACCATTTTATAAACTCTTGTAATGCCCATTTCTTTTCTTTTATTATAAACATCTTCTTCTTTACAATTATCTTTCAATAAAATAGCAATTTGTTCATCACCAAAACCATTTTGTTTGGCAAGGTTCATTAAACTCTTTGAAATATTATCTAAAGTATGTTTCAATAATTCTGTTTCAATGTCACAAATTTTTTGAATTTGATTTAAAAACCATTTATCTATTCCTGTTGCTTGTGCAATAGTTTTTACAGTTATACCTTGCATTAAAGCATCTTTAATTCTAAACACTCTATCCCATTTTGGAATTTTAATATATTCAAGTAACTCATCACTCTTCATTAAATTTTTTCCATAATAACCTAAACCTACAGCATTATTCTCTAAACTTTGACAAGCTTTTTGTATAGCTTCATTAAAGCTTCTTCCAATGGCCATCACTTCTCCAACGCTTTTCATTTGAAAACCTAATGTGTCGTTAGCTCCTTTAAATTTATCAAAATTCCATCGAGGAATTTTTACTACCACATAATCTAAAGCAGGTTCAAAATAAGCTGAAGTAGATTGGGTGATTTGATTTTTAAGTTCATCAAGATTAAAGCCAATGGACAATTTAGCAGCAATTTTTGCAATAGGGTAACCAGTTGCTTTACTAGCTAGTGCAGAAGAACGACTGACTCTTGGATTAATTTCAACAACAATTAACTCTTCTGTTTCTGGGTTTAAAGCAAATTGCACATTACAGCCACCTGCAAAATTTCCTAAGTTTCTCATTATTCTAATAGCGGTATTTCTCATCTTTTGATAAGCGGTGTCGCTTAATGTCATTATAGGAGCAACAGTAATAGAATCTCCTGTGTGTACACCCATTGGATCGAAATTTTCAACGCCACAAATAATTACCACATTATCTTCATTATCTCTTAAGAGTTCTAATTCAAATTCTTTCCAACCTAGTATTGCTTTTTCAACCAATACTTCGTGTATTGGGCTGGCGGTTAATCCAAAATTTAAGGCTTCATCTAATTCTTCTTTTTTAAAAACTATACTGCCACCAGTTCCTCCTAAAGTAAATGAGGGTCTTAATACTAATGGAAATCCAATTTCTTGTGCAAACTCTTTTCCTTCTAAAAATGAGTTGGCAATTTTTGCATGGCAAACAGCAATACCCATTTCAATCATCCATTGCCTAAACTTTTCTCTATCCTCGGCTTTATCAATGGCTTTAATATCTACTCCAATTAATCTCACTTCATACTTTTCCCAAATGCCTAATTCATCAACTTCTTTACAAAGATTTAAAGCCGTTTGGCCACCCATTGTAGGTAAAACAGCATCAATTTTATTTTCTTGTAAAATTTGTTCAATACTTTCAACTGTTAAAGGCAATAAATACACTTTATCTGCCATCATGGGGTCTGTCATAATAGTTGCAGGATTACTATTAATCAAAATCACTTTAACTCCTTCTTCTCTTAAGCTTCTTGCAGCTTGTGTTCCAGAATAATCAAATTCACAAGCTTGACCAATAATAATGGGTCCACTTCCTACAATTAAAACTGATTGAATGGATAAATCTTTTGGCATGATGATTTTTGAGTTCCGACAAAAATAATCATCCAATATTTAAGTTGAGAAGTTTTAATACATATTTGCCATTAATTTACTAGAAAAATTTATGATTACATTACAAGTTGGAGAAAAAGCACCAGATTTTAAAACAGTAGATCAAAACGAAAACATTATTGAACTAAAAAATTTTAAGGGAAAGAAAATAGTTTTATATTTTTATCCTGAAGATGATACACCTACTTGTACAATTCAAGCATGTAATTTAAGAGACAATTATAGTTTATTACAGAAAGAAGGGTTTACTGTTTTAGGGGTAAGTCCAAACGATAGTGAAAGCCATAAAAAGTTCGAAAAAAAATTTAGTTTGCCTTTTACTTTACTTGCAGATTCGCAACATAAAATTATTGATAAGTATGGCGTTTGGGGAGAGAAGAATTTATATGGAAGAAAATATATGGGGTTACATAGAACCACTTTTTTGATAGATGAAAAAGGAATTATTCAAAAAATATTTTTAAAACCCACCAATAAAAAACATGCAGAACAAATTGTAAAATTTTGGGAAGAAAATGTTTAAGTACTTAGAATAAAAAAAGAGTCGATTCATTTGAATAGACTCTTTTTTTTGATGTATTTTCTAATTACAATTTAATAAATCTTGTAGCATCCATTCCATTATTAGAAGTTATTTTAATTAAATATACTCCTTGAGGTAATGTTGATGAATTTATTTGAATAAAGTTGTTGCCATTTGCAAGTGTAACAGTTTTCAAAATTTTTCTGTTATTGTACACATCAAATACTTCAATTTGAGCATTAATATTTCCGATAACAAAACTTCTAACATTTAAATAAATATTACCAAAAGTAGGATTTGGATAAAGCGATATAATCTTTATTCCATTTGTTGTAACAATGCTTGTAACACTATCAACAACTTTTACAGGTAAACAGAAATTATTAATACAACCCTTTGCAGTTGTAATTTTTAAACAAACTGAATATGTTCCACCATGATTGTATTTTTTAGCAGGACTAATTATATTTCCACTCAAACCTGTACCATCTCCAAAAGTCCATAATCTGCTAACTATACTATCATTATTACCAGCAAAACTTAATCCACTATTATATTTCATTTCTTTATGACCAACTTTTTGAATAGTAAAGAAAGAAGTACAATTAGAAGGATTAGAATTAAACCCTACATAAATATTTAAACAAGATATATTCACACATCCTTTTGCTGTTGTAATTTTTAAACAAACATTATACACTCCAGCTTTTGCATAGAAATGTGCTGGCTCAATAATATTGCCACTTAAATAATTTGTGCTTGAGGCAGAATCACCAAAACTCCATAATCTACTAATAATACTATCACCTGCATTTGTGTAACTATTAGCACTATTGAATTTTATATAAAAACCTGCTGCTTGAGTTGTTGGTAATGGACTTGAAACAAAGTTTGCTTTACATGTAAAAACTGGAGGAGTAATGGTATCATGTATAATTACAGTTTTGCAAGTGTCACTTACACAACCATTTGAAGTTGTAATTTTTAAACAAACTACATAAGTTCCATTTGCACTAAAAGTAAATGTTGGATTTTGTAAAGTTGAAGTAGCAATTGCACCACCAGCTGTTGTTGCACCAAATTTCCATAAATAAGAGGTAATGTTTCCAGAGCCTGATACTGAAGTTGAATTAAAACTTGCTGTCTTGCCTTGAATTGCTGTAACATTGAATT
>JAYVBS010000028.1:0-4610 GCA_043750315.1 Chitinophagaceae bacterium | reverse complement strand
ACTGTTGGTGTAGTGCTAAGGCCAACATCAACAACATCTATTCCTAGGGCTTGTAATGTACTTATAACTATGTTCTGCACCATTTCTCCACTCATTCTAGCATCTCTGCCAACTATTACTTTTAATTTTGTGGTATTTTTTTGAGATAACCAAGTTCCATAAGCTGCAGTAAATTTAACTATATCTACAGGTGAAAGACCTTCACCCACTTTGCCTCCTATAGTTCCTCTAATACCTGAAATGCTTTTTATTAATGCCATAATTTTCTAATACTTTTCGCAAAGTTAATTGATTGGCAATGTAAACTGAAAGATGCGAATTTGAATTAATTAGGTATAGAAAGATTTTTGTTTCTATTATAAATTGGTAATAAAATAACACAAACAAAACCTACTATAACGATAATTGCAAACTGTGCAAACCATTGTAATGTACCATTTGCCAAACCTAATGCATAGGGCACTTGATTAATTTCTAAAACTTTTGCAATTAAAATAGCATATGCACCTATACCACCAGGTGTTAATATCATACCAATACTTGCAAATGCTAAACAACTAACAGCAGCAGGAAAGCCAACACCAGTTCCTGTTGTAGCATATAAACCAATCCAAGTTCCTGCTAAATATAAAGCCCAAATTAAAACAGAATATAGAATAAATAGATTTTTTTGTTTTAGTTTTAAGGCACTTAATAAACCTTCAATAATGCCATTTATAATGGTTTTTGTTTTAGTTAAAAACAATTGCCATTTTTTAGAAGCAATCATCCATAAAACAAATGCAATTACTAAAATTATAATTAAAATTTTAATATAGTTTCCAGTTGAACTTTCATTGTTTTTTAGGGAAGATGAATAATCAACCATTTTGAAATATGCTGCAATAACTGCATCATATTGTAAAACCAATGCTAAAACAAACATGAGTAATAAACAAATTACATCAAAAGCCCTTTCTGCAACTATGGTTCCAATATTTTTTTCTGCAGGTATATGTTCGTATTTAGCAAGTATAGTACACTTTAATATTTCTCCTAATCTTGGTAAGGCAAAATTGGCCAAATAACCAATCATTACAGCAAAGAAAGTATTTGCTAATGAAGGTTTGTAGCCCATTGGTTCCATCAATAATTTCCAACGTAATGCCCTAATAACATGGCTTGCACTTAGAATTAAAAAAACCGGAAAAATCATCCAATACTTTGCAGTTTTTAATGAAAGTATAAATTCTTCGTACTCTGATTGTGGAATTTGTTGAATACTCCACCAAACTAAAAAAACACCAAGGCTAAGAAAAATACAAAACTTTAGTATGGTGAATATTTTTTTTTGCATTGTTTACTGAGAAGTACTTTAAGAATTATCCAAAATCAAGCTCTGTATTATCGCCAATATTTAATTTTCTACTTAAACCCTTAACATTTGCATCGCTACCTATTAAAGAGTTGTCTAAAACAACTTCATTCAATGTTGTGTAATTTCCAATGATACAATTTTTGACGATAGATTCTTGAATTTTTGTATTGCTGCCAATTGTAACAAAAGGTCCAATAATAGAATTGGTAATTTCACATCCAGTTGCAATACTTACAGGTGGAATGATGATTGTATTTTTAAAAGGATGATTTTCTAAAATATTACCACCATATTTTTTTAAAAGAGTAGCATTACTTTCTAATAAGGTATCTTTTTTACCACAGTCGAACCAATTTTTTACTTTAAAGCTTTTGAATTTGGTACCTCTGCTAATCATACATTCCAGTGCATCTGTTAAACTATAGTCGCCTTGTGTTTTAATATCTTGAGAAAAAATATGATTCAAACAATCGAATAAAATATGACTTTCTTTTATTTTGTATAAACCCACAAGAGCCATATTGCTTTTAGGAATAGCAGGTTTTTCGACTACTTGTTCAATAAAACCCTCTTCATTAATTGCAGCCACCCCAAAGTTTCTTGGGTCATCTACTTTTTTTATGCCTAACATGCTAAATTCACTTTCCATTACCTCTTTAATATCAAATTCACAAATGGTATCGCCAAGTGTAATAAAAACTTCATCGTTTCCAATTATACTTTTAGTAAGTTCTATTGCATGCCCTGTTCCTTGTCGTTCATTTTGATATACAAAATGGGTTTGGAGGTGTGGATACTCTTGCTGAACATATTCTTGAATTTTTTCACCTAAATATCCTACAATAAATACAAATTCTTTAATACCAGCTTCGTGTAATTGATCTACTATAAAACTTAAAATAGTTTTTCCTGCTATAGGAATTAAAGCTTTTGGTTGAGTGTAAGTGTGTGGTCTTAATTTAGTACCTGCTCCTGCTACTGGAATAATTGCTTTCATCAACAAATTTTTTATTATTGAAATATTAGTAATTTAAATTCTTTTCAATAATATTTTTGAAGTGTGAAAGTAGCAAAAAACCATTAACAAAGGGTTGTAAAATTTCAATTGATAACATTCAGCTTACATTTAAGGTTTATTTTTGACGATATTCATTATGCATAAACATTTAATTTCAAGAGATATTAGCTGGCTAAGTTTTAATGCAAGGGTTCTTCAAGAAGCTGCAGACCAAACTGTGACTTTAAAACAGCGAATTCGTTTTTTAGGAATTTTTAGTAATAATACAGATGAATTTTTTCGAGTTCGAGTTGCTACACTTAAACGAATGCTAGAGTACACAAAAATTCGAAAAAATTTGAATATGCATTTAGAAGAATCTCCACAAAAAATTCTAGATCAAATTCAAACCATAGTATTACAACAACAAAGTGAGTTTAATATAATTTGGAAAGGAATACTTAGTGAATTAAAAAAGAATAAAATATTTTTAAAAACTGAAAGCAACCTTAATAAAGAACAAGCATTATTTGTAAAAAAATATTTTGAAGAAAAAGTTAGGGCTAATGTAATTCCTTTAATGATTGAAGGGTTAACTCAAATGCCTTATTTAAGAGAAAAAAGTATTTTTTTAGGTGTAACAATGCGAAAAAAAATCTCAGCATATCAAAAAAAGTATGCCCTGATTGAAGTACCTGTAAAATATATAGGAAGATTTGTTCAGCTACCTTCTAAAACAGGTGAAAAGAATATTATTTTATTAGAAGATATTATTCGATTTAATCTCCCAAACATATTTACCTATTTCGATTATGATGAATTTGATTCTTGGGTTTTTAAAGTAACTAAAGATGCAGAATTAGATTTAGATAGCGATATTAATACAAGCTTTGTTGAAAAGATGGAGAAAGGAATTAAAAATCGAAGAAAAGGTAAAACTGTTCGATTTGTTTATGATAAAGAAATGGATGCAGGATTGTTAGAATTTCTAAAACGTAAACTTGAACTTCATAAAAAAAGTAATATTATTCCTGGTGGTAGAATTCACAATTTTAGGCATTTTATGGATTTTCCTGATGTTTTTAAAGCCAAGAATAAAAGTCAAGCCCCAATTTATCATCCACTACTTTCACAGAATAAAAGAATTGACGAAGTAATTATAAAGCAAGATGTGATGTTGCATTTTCCTTATCATTCTTTTGAGCCAATTATTGATATTTTACGAGAAGCTGCCATGGATGAAAAAGTTGTTTCTATAAAAATTACAGCCTATCGTTTAGCAGAGAATTCTAAAATTATTAATGCTTTAGTTAATGCATCTAGAAATGGGAAAAAAGTTGTGGTGATGTTAGAATTAAAAGCAAGGTTTGATGAGGAGTCCAATATTGAGTGGAAAAGTGTTTTAGAAGAAGAGGGAGTAAAGGTTGTAATTGGTGTACCCAAAATTAAAATTCATGCAAAAATTTGTATTATTCAGAAGAAGGAAAAAAATAAAATTGTAGAATACGGGTTTGTAAGTACTGGAAATTTGAATGAGAAAACAGCACAAGTGTATTCTGATAATTGTTTGCTAACTGCCAATCCAAAAATTATGGGAGACATTAACAAAATTTTTAATTATCTAGAAAACTGGAAAACAAAAAGTAATTTATTAAAGCAGTGTAAAACTTTAATGGTTTGCCCAACTGGTATGAGACAAGAGTTAATTTCAATGATCGATAAAGAAATTAAAACTGCCAAAGCAAAAAAACCTGCATTAATTATTTTAAAATGTAATTCCTTAAGTGATGCTACACTTATAGAAAAATTACGAAATGCTACAGAAGCTGGTGTTGAAGTGAAATTAATTATTCGAGGCATTTATTGTGCTACTTTCTCAACTAAAAAAACTAAAATCCCTGTAAAAGCAATCAGTATTGTTGATGAATATTTAGAGCATGGAAGAATAATGATTTTTGGTATTGGAGAAAAAGCAAAAGTGTTTATTTCATCTGCAGATTGGATGGTTAGAAATTTAGACCATAGAGTAGAAGCTGCAGTTGAAATTGTACATCCAAAAATTAAAAAAGAAATTCAAGATGTTTTAAATATTCAGTTAAACGAAAATGTAAAAGCAAGAATTTTAGATACGCATTTAAGTAATGATTATGTAAAAAATAGTGGTTTAAAAAAATTCAGATCACAAATTGAAACATATAAATATTTGGCAAATAAAAATTATTCAACAATAAAAGAAAAAATTAAATAGTTTAAAGT
>JAYVBS010000027.1:0-4621 GCA_043750315.1 Chitinophagaceae bacterium | reverse complement strand
GTTGAGTTAGCTAGTGTAGCAGTTTGTCCAACACATAAAGTGCTTGGTGCAATAATTGGTGTAACAATTGGATTTGGATGCACTGTAAAGCTATATATAACAATTGTTTCACAGCCAAATGTATTCGTAACTGTATAAGTAATTGTAGTAGTTCCTGCTGAAACTCCAGTTACAACACCACTAGAATTTATTGTAGCAACAGTTGTATTACTGCTAGCCCACGTTCCATTTATTGTTGCATTAGTTAATGTAGTTGTTTGACCTACACATAAGCTATTATTACCTTGTATTGGAGCTACTAATGGGTTTGCATTTACAGTAATATTATAATTTACAATTGTACTACAGCCATTAGAATTTGTTACTGTATAGCTGATAGTAGCAGAACCAGCAGAAATACCTGTTACAATACCACTATTAGTAATTGTTGCAACACCAGCATTATTGCTTGACCATGTTCCACCAAAAGTTGAATTTGTTAATGTGATGGTTCTATTTACACAAACTTGGTTAGGCCCCTGAGTTGCATTTACAATTGGGTTTGCATAAACATTTACTATTTTTGATAATGTAGTTGAACAACCATTTGAATTAGACACAGTATATGCAACTATTGTTTGACCTGCTGAGTTAGCCAATAAAACACCAGTAATTGGATCTATAGAAGCAACACTAGGATTTGAACTTGACCAAATGCCTCCTAATGTAATGCTACTATAAGTTGTATTTTGACCTACACATAAACCATTTAGGCCAACAATTGGAGATACTATTGGATTTGCAAATACATCAACAATATAAGATACAGTTGTTGAACATCCGTTTGAATTGGTAACTTTATAAGTTATAGTTACTTCTCCAACAGAATTTCCAGTTACTACTCCTGTAGTGCTTATAGTAGCAATTGATGGATCACTTGAACACCAAACTCCATTAGGTGTACTATTCAATAATGTTATTGTATTTCCTACACAAACTCTTGTTGGTCCACTTATAGGTGTAACAATAGGATTATCGTAGATATTTATAATTTTTGTAACAACAGTTGTACAATTATTAGAATTTGTAACTGTATAACTAATAATTGTTGTGCCTGATGATAAGCCATTTACTACGCCAGTAGTAGAATGTATTGTTGCTACATTTGTATTGCTACTACTCCAAGTTCCATTAGGAGCAGAATTACTCATCGTTGTATTTTGACCTACACATAATCCATTAGCACCAACAATTGCTGGTACAACTGGATTTGCATGAACAGTTACAAGATCAGATCTTGTTGTACTACAACTGTTCATAACATCTATAACTGTATAATTAATAGAAGTAATTCCAGCACTCACACCTGTTACAATTCCATCGTTATTAATATTAGTTGCTGTTGTTGCAATACTTGTGTTACTACTAGACCAAGTTCCATTAGGAGTTGCATTTGTAAGTATGGTTATATTTCCAACACAAACTTCAAAAACACCTATATTATTAGCAACTATAGGTCTTGGGTATACTGTAATTGATTTTGAAACCCTTGTACTACAACCATTTGCATTAGTTACTGTATAATTAATATTTGTTGTTCCTGATGATATGCCAAAAACTAAGCCACTACTATTTACAGTAGCAATGGTTGTATTATCACTGCTCCAAACGCCATTTGGTGTTGAGTTTAATAACTGAGTAGAGGTTCCTTCACATACAGTACTACTTCCACTTATATTTAAAACAATTGGGTTTGCATATACAGTAATTGTTTTTGTTACTTCAGTACTACATCCAGATATACTATTTGTAACTGTATATTTTATAATTGCAGTGCCAGCGCTATGACTTGTAATTAAACCACTACTATTTATACTTGCTACAGATGTGTTACTACTACTCCATACTCCACCAAAAGGCGAGTTATTAAAATATTGAGTTGTGCTTCCCAAACAAATTGCTGAACTTCCAGAAATTGGTCCAACAACAGGACTATTGTAAACAGTTATAGGTTTTGTAACTAATTTGCTGCATCCATTACTATTAGTTACAGTATAACAAATTGTTGCATTGCCTAAAGAAACTCCAGTAACTAAACCATTACTATTTACTGTAGCAACTCCTGGATTTGTGCTTAACCAAACTCCACCACTTGGGCTACTAGTAAAATAAACTGGGCTACCTATACATATATTAGAAGGACCAACAATAGGAGATGGTGTTGGACTTTGATAAACTGTTACTTGTTGAGATACTGTAGTACTACATCCATTTGAATTAGTTACAGTATAATTAATATTTGTAGTACCAGGATTTATTCCAGTTACTAAACCCGAAACACTATTTACAGTTGCAATATTATTATCATCAATGCTCCAAACACCACCTGGTGTTGAGTTTGAGAAGTTTGTATTTTGTCCTGTACATAATGTATTAACTCCAATAATTGGAGCAACCGTTGGGTTTGGGATAGCAGTTAGTGTAAATGGGGCTGAAGGATAATAATTCCCATTATCATATAATATAACAGTATATGTGCCTGCAGATGTTGCAACAAATGTTTGGTTGGTAGCTCCAAAAATTAGAGCACCATCTTTATACCATTGATTTCCGGTGGCATACGATGAGGTTAATGTAATGCTTCCTCCAACACATATGTTAGAAGAACCACTGGTAGTTATTGTTGGATTGCCACAACAAAGCCCCTGAAATTTGTAAAAGCTTTCAATATTGTGTTCTAAATCCAAACTAATTGAAACTAGCTTTACTGTTTTGGTAGAATTTGCTTTTTCCAAATTTTCATTTGCAAACGCTGAATTACTAATCATTAGTAAAGCTGTTACCAATAATAATTGTGTAAATTTCTGTAACATACTATGTTGTTTTATATAAATAATCATTACCCAAGATTTAATTCTTTAGTAGAGTAGGATAAACAATTTTTGTACTTTTCAGTACTTTTTAGGTTTAGGAATAGTAAACCTTTGTTTAAGGGTTAATGATTGAAGAGTAGATAAATACAACAATTTGTGTTGTAAAACAATTCAAAAAACGGATTTTTGCTTTCTTTAGGGTTGGGGGATTGCTTATAGATAGAACGTCTATAATAGTATTCAAACGAAAAAAGGTAGTGTTTATTGTTGAATTACTTCGATATATATATTTTATAGTGAATAAAAAAAGTAAAAGATATTATTGAGAATTAATTTCAACTCCTTACTTTTGCAATCCGAAAAAATCGGATAAAAATTATCATTGTTATGGCCAGAGTATGTCAGGTTACAGGTAAAAAGCCAATTGTTGGAAATAGTGTTTCACACTCTAACATTAAAACCAAAAGAAGATTTCTACCAAATTTACAAACCAAGCGTTTCTTTTTTGCTGAAGAAGATCGTTGGGTAACATTAAAAGTTTCTGCAGAAGCTATTAGAACTATAAATAAAAATGGCTTATCTGTTGTAATTAAAGGAATGAGAGCTGGAGGATCAAAAATTTAATTCGATTATTAGGTTACATAACCTTAAAAATTCTAACCATGGCAAAAAAAGGAAACAGAGTTCAAGTAATATTAGAATGCACAGAGCATAAAGCTACTGGGTTACCTGGTACAAGCAGATATATTACTGTAAAAAACAAAAAAAATACTCCCGAACGTTTGGAGTTTAAAAAGTACAATCCTTTATTAAAAAAAGTAACTGTACACAAAGAAATTAAATAATTTTTTGATGTTTAAGTTTTCACTAATCATCAAACAACAAATAAAAAAATAAGAGATGGCAAAAGCAGCAAAAACCGCGATTAAAACCAAAGACCAAAAAGCAGCATCTGAAGCAAAAAATTGGACAAAAGTTATTAAATCTGTTCGTAGCCCAAAAACTGGTGCTTATACTTTTAAAGAAGCAATTATACACAAAGACAAAATCAAAGATTTTTTGTCGGCTAAATAATTTTTCTATAAAAATTTAAAAAAAAAGCTTTTCTGATATTTTCAGAGAAGCTTTTTTTTAATCAATTATCTTTATTTCAATTTTAAGAATACTATGAGTTTTTTTGATAAATTATTTGGTAAAAAAGAAAAAGAAGCTTTAGATGAAGGCTTAACAAAAACCAAAGAAAATTTCTTTGCAAAAATAACAAAAGCAATTGCAGGAAAAACTGTAGTTGATGAAGATGTTTTGGATAAACTAGAAGAAGCTTTATTAACTGCAGATGTTGGCATAGAAACTACTATTGCAATTATTGGTAGAATTGAAAAAAGAGTTAAACAAAATAAATATTTTGGAACAGAAGAATTGAACGATTTGTTGCAACAAGAAATACAAGAGGTTTTAGTAGATGATGAAGATGTGATGTATAAAAATTTTGAAATTGATATCACAAAAAAACCATATGTAATTTTAGTTGTTGGTGTAAATGGTGTTGGTAAAACAACAACAATTGGCAAGCTTGCTTATAATTACAAAAAAGCTGGATATAATGTTTTACTCGGTGCTGCTGATACTTTTAGAGCTGCTGCAGTTGACCAATTAACTATTTGGAGCGATAGAGTAGGAGTGCCAATTGTAAAACAAAAAATGGGAAGCGATCCAAGTGCTGTTGCTTTTGATACTATTCAAAGTGCTGTTGCTAAAGGCTCTGATGT
>JAYVBS010000026.1:0-4624 GCA_043750315.1 Chitinophagaceae bacterium | reverse complement strand
TTAGTTGTTTAAAGAGAATGTAAAAATCAAACTAATACTACACCTACACAATCCCTTGAATTAGGGGGTAGCCATGAAATGCTTATGAATAAAGGGTTATAGAAATATATCAGATAGCTAAATAAACAAAAAAGCCTCGAAAATTAATTCGAGGCTTATAAAAAATCAAAAATAATTTACTTATTTGTGTTAAGACTAAACATCAATCGAGCAAAATAATAAGCTCCATTAAAGCCCATTTGTTGTACACGTCTGCTATAAACAAATCTTCCAGAACTCATGTTTCCACTATGCTTATGTTTATCTTGATAAATGTCAAAAAGATTATTAGCTCCAATGGTGGCTGATAAATTTGTATTAATCTGATAAGACAATGAAAGATCTGTTACAGTTTTTGCTGCAAAATCTTGGTCTAAAGTTTCTCGAACTCCTGTAAAAGCATTAACAGGAAATGCACCAGGATTTGCAGGATTGATTGAAGGATCTAAATAAGTCACTTGTCCAAATCGCACGAATCTTAACATAGTACTTAATTTTTTAACCTTATACTCAATAGTTAAACTTGCTTTATTTCTTGGGTTGGCTACTTCAATTCTACTTTGATCTTCTCTGTTAAAATAATTTCCTAACTGACCACTATTCACTAATATGTCAGAAGCGTAAACAATTGCCTTACCATTTCCGTCTTTTTTTACAGTATTCTTAATATGTGTAACTGCAAATGTTGTAGTTAATATTTGGCCCTCATTCAAAACTTTCTTATAAGAGAATACGCCTTCTATGCCTGTTGCTCTTGTATCAATAGCATTAGTAAACACATTTGCAGTATTTGCACCTGCAGCACTTAATTGTGCTTGTAATGCAACATTACTACCCCCTGTAAAATTGTTGGTTAAAACTATTCTGTTATTTATATCAATTTGATATGCATCAATAGTAAATACAAATCCTTTAAAAGGTTTTGCTGTAAAACCTATAGAATAGTTTCTGCTTGTTTCTTGTTTTAGTTTAGGAATACCTAAAATTTCTGCAACCTTACTATCGTTAGTGAAAGTTCCAGCCTCAACAGGAACTAATGTAATTCCATTAGAAACAAATAATGTGTTGGTTTTAGCATAAAAACGTTGTTGCATAGAAGGAGCTCTAAATCCAGTGCTTAATGATCCACGAATATTAAAATATTCACTAAAACTTATTCTTGAAGCAAACTTGTAATTAAAAGTTGAGCCAAAATCACTAAAATTTTCATACCTTATTGCACCTGTTAACAATACCTTTTTACTTAAATCTTGCTCTAAATCTACATAGAAAGCAGATGAACTTCTTTTATTAGTTGCACCAACGTTGGGGCTAACAAAACCTGCAAAAACTTGTGACCCAGAAGCTGCTGTTGAAGCCACATCATAATTTTTGTATGATGCTTCTTCTCCACTTCTAACTGCAAAACCTTCCATTCTATATTCAGCACCAGTTGCAATATTTAAACCAGCTAAAACATCAAACTTCTTTGCTAAATCTGCATTAATTGTATTTTGCCAAAACTTCAATCCACCTGCATTAAAACTAGTTTGTTTATTACCCACATTTGCAAACTGAGTATAGTTTAAAGAATTATCAACTATAAAATCGAACTTATTTATTCCATAAGTATTGCTGAAATCAAAATTCCAACCATTGAATTTTGTTCTTACACCAGCTGCTGTTGAAAAATCTAAAATTTCAGAATTAATTTGTGGTAAAAATCCATTAGGGAAAAGTGCAAAAACTGCGTTTGTATAAATTTTTGCATTACTAGCAACAGTTGTTGGATATCTGTAAAATCCAGCACCAGTACCCTTTTTATTACTATACCCTCCAAACATATAAAACTCTGTATTGGCATTTATTGGAAGAGAATAATTATAAAACAATGCTACACTTTTCATTTTTGAATTACCGATACGCATATCAAAAGTGTTTCTTGTTAAACCACGAGCCATTAAAATAGAATCATCTCTATTTTGTCCACTTACATTTGGATAGATTGTTCCAGTATAAGTTCCTGTTCTATTTGTAATGTCTCTACTTATTGCTTCAGCAGTTAAAACCAAACTTCCTTTTTTTAATTTAAAACCATAACCAATGGATGCTTGAAAATTAGCACCATCAGTAACTTTTGTGGGTGAGAAACTAGTGTTACTAAACTGTCTGTTATAAGCATAATTTTTTTCATATTCAGTAGAGTGTTGTCCAAAACTTACATTAGCATCTAGTATTCCAGTTTTCTTTTTTAATACAATATTAATAACCCCAGCTATTGCATCTGAACCATATTGTGCAGCTGCACCATCACGTAAAATTTCAATTCTTTCTACTGCGGTTGCAGGAATTGCACTCATGTCTGTACCAACTGAACCTCTATTTACAGTTCCATTTACATTTACTAATGATGATTGATGTCGACGTTTTCCATTTAACAAAACCAATACTTGGTCTGTTCCTAAGCCTCTTAACTGAGCAGGGTCAACATGGTCTGTTCCATCAGCAATGGTTTGTTTTGCAGATTGAAAAGAAGGAGCAATAAAATTTAGGATTTGATTAATATCTACTTGCCCTATTGAATTTATGACTTGACTTATAGGTATGATATCAACAGGTACTGCAGTTTCTACTTTTGTTCTTGAAACATTTCTAGAACCAATTACTGTAAACTCCATGGTTTCAACTGCTTCTTCTAACGAAGAACTAAATTCTGTTACACCATTTTCATTTATAGTAACATTTGATTCTTGTGGTTGTTTTCCAACATAAGTTATTACAACTTTTTGTTTGCCTGGAGATACACTTAATGAATATTTGCCATTTTTATCGGCAGAAGTAGATTTTCCATCAACAGTAATGGTTGCACCAGAAAGTGGTTGACCTTTAGAGTCTTTTATTGTTCCACTAATAGTTCCTTTTTGTGCAATTGAAAATTGAACAGAAATGAGCATGATAACCACAATGCCCAAGAATTTAATTGAAGTATTTTTTGTACTCATAATATTTAGTTTTTAGTTTTTAGTATAACAGTCTTTTTAAACAGGCTGAAAACTACTAAATAATTATGAGAAAATAATTATTGCTTTAAAAACGACCTAGTTTTAGTTTGATTACTTTGACTAATTTGCATTAAATACATACCTTTTGATAAGCTGTTTAAATTAGGCTGAATAATTTCATTAATATACTTTGTGAGGTTCCCCTTGCCTGATTGTAAAACGCTACCTTGAATATTGGTTATTCTCCAATTAAAGACTCCAGTAATGTTTGATTGAATAATAAATTTACCTTCTGATACAATTGGATTAGGAGTTATATTAATAAGTAATCCTTTTGAAATGAAAGTAGGTTTTAGTACAACTACATTTGAATATATTGGAGCTGAATTTGGTTCATATCCCATAACTCTAAAATATCCAATATCTGCACTAATTTTATATTGATAAGAAGAAGTTTGTTTGTTCGTTTTTAAAATTTGTTTGTATTTAACCCCATCTTCACTATACTCTAAAAAGAAAGTTGCTTGATCTGTTGCATCAGTCATCTTCCAGTTAATATTAGCTACATTACCTTCAGATAAACTTCCACTGATTGTAATATTTTTTAGAGGTAAAACATCTAAAATATTGGAAGTCCATAAACCTCTACCATGAGTTGCAGCAACAATAGTATTATCTGTTTTTCTAAGTTTCAACATATCAACTCGTACTAATGGAAATCCAGGACTAACTGTCCATTGTGTACTAGACCCATTAACAGTTGATGTTGCAAAAACACCTGCTTCTGTACCAATTACAATTTTAGAATTATCTGTAGGATGAAATACAGCCCAACGAACTGGCATATCAGGCAAATTGCCATCTATTGGAGTCCAATTAACACCCATATCATTTGAATACCATAAATTATTTATGCCATAGTTTGAGTAAACAGCTAATAAATGATTGTCTGAAGTACCTACTGCAATACAACTTACATTAGCAATTGTTGGAGTAATAGGATGATTAGAAGATACAATATCTGAAGAGCCAGTACCAATGGTTGTTGATGAATTATTTATTACAGAAATAGTACCAATAGTGGAGCCAATAAACAATCTTCCAGTAGTATATGGAGAAACTGTAAATGCACTTGCTCTTCCATTAACACCTAACTCATTTAAAGTGATAATGTCTGAATTTTCAATTGCATTACTTGTGGATGTTGCTGTTTGTGGATTATTCCATCTTAAAAAAACATTGGTTCCATAATTACAAAACATTAGATTCTGTACATCGTCATAATCCCATTGATTAATGAAAGATCCTGTAGATCCAGATATATTGAATTGTGACCATGATGTTCCCCCATTTGTAGTTCTTCGATATTGGTTATAAACATAGGCCCCAAATTGATATTGTGGAGAGTCTTGTGCAATTGCAACAAAAGCTCCATCACCACCTGTAACTTCTGTACTATAACTTAATCCAGGATTTGTTAATTGATGTGTTCCATTATCTTGTGTACCACCTAAAAAATAATTTGTTAATGTTGGGTGAATTGCACAAGAATAAAATTGCTTTAAGCCAAGATTTTTGTTTTTATCTATAAATGATGACCCATT
>JAYVBS010000025.1:0-4649 GCA_043750315.1 Chitinophagaceae bacterium | reverse complement strand
AAATAAAAACATTATTTTAGAATTAGATAATTTTTCTGTTGCAGATGAAGATCCAAATTCAAAAATTGAATTACAATTGAAAGAAGAACAATTGAATATTTTAGAGGCATCAATTGAACAATTGAATGAAGGGCAAAAAGAGTGTATTCAATTATTTTATTTACAGAAAAAATCTTACCAAGAAGTTTGTGAAAAAACTGGATTCACTTTGTTACAAGTAAAAAGTTTTATTCAAAACGGAAAAAGAAATTTAAAAATATTGATGGAGAAAAAGTCTACCAATAAACATGAGTAATATCAAAGACCATAATAAATTAATGCAATACCTTGAAGGCAAACTTTCAAGTGAAGAAGCACATACATTTGAAAAAGAAATGGCTGATTCAGAATTATTGAATGATGCTGTTGAAGGATTGCAACAAGTAAATGATAAAAGTAAAATCAATAATGATATTAACGATTTAAATAAGCAGCTTAAACAATACACAGCATCAAAAAAGAAAAGAAGAGTTAATTATAAATCACAATTTAATTTTTGGTCAATTTTTGCTATTATTTTAATTATTACATTAGCAGTAATTACTTATTTTGTTTTAAATAAAATAAAAATATAATGGATATTATTCTTAGACCATGGCACATAAATGATGCTGAACATTTAGCATTAATTGCTAATAATGCCAATATTGCTAAATTCATGATGAATCAATTTCCTCATCCATATACTTTAGAAAATGCTAATACATTTATTAATATGGCTACTTTAAATACACCTAAAAACATTTTATCAATAGATTTAAATGGAAAAGCTATAGGAGGTATTGGAATACACTTGCAAGCTGATGTTTATTTCAAGAATGCTGAATTAGGTTATTGGCTTGGTGAAGATTATTGGGGCAAGGGATATATAACAAAAGCTATTCAACTAATAATAGAATATGCTTTTACAAATTTTGGTATTGAAAGAATTTTTGCCAAACCATTTGGTTCTAATATTGCTTCACAAAAAGTTTTAGAAAAATCTGGTTTTGTATTAGAAGCACATCTTTCAAAAACAATATTCAAAAACAATGTTTATGAAGATGAATTGATTTATGCAGTTAGAAGAATTAATTAAACATTTTATTTACTAAACCAGCAACAACCTCCCCACTAATTAAACTAGGTGGAATTCCAGGTCCTGGTACTGTTAACTGCCCAGTATAAAATAAATTTTCTACCTTTTTACTTCTACAACTTGGTTTTAAAATTGAGGTTTGCATAAGTGTATTGGCTAATCCATATGCATTGCCTTTAAAAGAATGATAATCCTCAATAAAATTACTTGTTGCATATGATTTATAATAAATAATTGAGTCTTTAACAGATTCACCAATTCTATTTTCTAATCGTTCTACAACTTTATCAAAATATTCTTGACGCAATGTCTCAGTATCATTTTCTAATCCACTTGCAATAGGTATTAAAAAGAACAAATTCTCAGAACCTTTTGGTGCTACAGTATCATCAGTTATTGATGGTGCACATAAATAAAACATAGGGTCTGTTGGATACACTTTTGTATCATAAATTTCTTTACCATGCTGATCAAAATCTGTATCAAAAAATAAATTATGATGCAAAATGTTCTTTAGCTTTTTATTTAATCCAACATAGTACAGTAAACAACTTGGTGCCATTACTCGAGAATCCCAATATTTTTTTGAGTATGATTGATATTTTGCTTCAAGTAATTTTGTTTCTGTATGATGATAATCTGACGAAGCAACTACAACATCTGCAACAAATATTTTTTCGCTTTTAGTTTTTGAATTTTTAGTTTTTACTTCTTGAGCTTTTCCATTTTCAACAACAATTTCTATTACTTCTTCATTAAAACAAAACTCCACACCTAATTCAATGGCTAAATTATACATCCCATCAATTATAGAATACATTCCTTTTTTAGGATACCAAGTTCCACCAACTAAATCTGCATAACTCATTAAACTATATAAGGCAGGAATTTTATTAGGCATTGCTCCTAAAAATAAAACAGGAAATTCTAGTATTTGTTTAAGTTTAGAATTTGTAAAATATTTTGCAACATGTTTTCGTATGTTCGTAAATACATCTAACTTAAATACACCTTTTATTAAATCAAAATCTGCAAATTCAGTAAGTGAAAGTCCCGGTTTATGTACCAATTTTTCAATCCCAACTTTATACTTGTAAGCTGCTTCTTTTAAAAAAAATTCTAAATTCTCTGCTCCATTTTTTTCTAAAGAATTAAATAAATTTTTTAACTCATCAAAGTCAGCAGGAATAACTGTTTCATCAGTTTGCCAAAATATTTTATAACTAGGGTCTAATCTTTCTAACTCATAATAATCTGAAACTTTTTTGTTGAATTGATTAAAAAATCTTTCAAAAACATCAGGCATCCAATACCAACTTGGACCCATATCAAAAGTAAAACCAGACTCAGAAAATTGTCTTGCTCTACCACCTGGTGTAGCATTTTTTTCTATCAATTTTACTTGCCAACCTGCTTTAGCTAAAAAGCAAGCTGTAGATAAACCAGAAAATCCCGAGCCGATTACAATTGCAGATTTTTTCAAAACAAAATATAAATTTTACCAACCTAATATCCATGCAAAAATTAAAGGAGCGACAATAGAAGCATCACTTTCAACAATAAATTTTGGAGTATTAATATCTAATTTTCCCCAAGTTATTTTTTCGTTAGGCACAGCACCTGAATATGAACCATAAGAAGTTGTGGAATCTGAAATCTGACAGAAATAACTCCAAAAAGGAACATCATGCCATTCTAAATCTTGATACATCATTGGCACCACACAAATAGGAAAATCGCCAGCAATACCACCACCAATTTGAAAGAAGCCCACTCCTTTTCCCCCACTATTTGCCCTATACCATTCTGTAAGCCAAACCATATATTCAATTCCACTTTTTACAAGGTCAGCTTTTAATTCGCCTTTGATTACATAGCTTGCAAAAATATTTCCTGTGGTGCTATCCTCCCAACCTGGACAAACAATTGGAATATTTTTTTCTGCAGCCGCAACAATCCAACTATCTTTTTTATCAATTTCATAATATTGTTCCAACTCTCCACTTAAAACAGTTTTATATAAAAATTCGTGAGGAAAATATCTTTCGCCAGCAGCAGCAGCATCTTTCCATTGTTTTACTAAATGTTTTTGTAACCGCCTAAAAGCTTCCTCTTCAGGAATGCAAGTATCTGTTACACGATTGTAATGATTTTCTAATAAATCCCATTCGTCTTGTGGAGTTAAATCTCTATAATTGGGTACTCGTTTGTAATGAGAATGTGCTACTAAATTCATTACATCTTCTTCAAGGTTTGCACCAGTACAACTAATAATATCTACTTTTCCTTGTCTAATCATTTCTGCAAAAGAAATTCCTAATTCTGCTGTACTCATTGCACCAGCAAGGGTAACCATCATCTTCCCTCCTTCTAATAAATGTGTTTCGTAACCTTTTGCAGCATCCATTAAAGCAGCAGCATTAAAATGACGATAATGGTGTTCAATAAAATTAGAAACTGGTCCTTTACTCATAATATTTTATTAAGATTGCAAATGTAAATCGAAACTTTATAAAAAATTATTGCAATTGGGAACTTAAAATTTATAGTTTTAAATATTAAATAAAAAAATAATCGAATATGAAAAAATTATTCTTATTGATGATTGTATTTGCAATAAGTACAACTGTTTCAACTTCATTTGCACAGCCTGGAGAAAGAATGCAAATGACACCTGAACAAATGGCTGCAAGGAAAGAAAAACAAAAAGCCAAATTAATGGAAGATTTAAAATTAACCGATGCCCAAGCTGAGGCTGTTATGGGTGTTCAGGCTGAAATGAGAAAAGAAATGATGCAATTAAGAGATATAGCACCAGAAGAAAGAATGGGAAAAATGGCTGAACTAAATGAATTAAGAATGAAAAAATACACTGATGCATTAAAAGATGAAGCCTTAGCAAAAAAGGTAATGGAATATGAAGCTGAACAAAATAGAATTCGAAAGGAACAAAGAAAAACTCAAGGTGGTCTATAAATTTAAAAACCCTCAACATTTGTTGAGGGTTTTTAAATTTATATTTGTTGTATTAAAATAATCCAAAAAGTTGACTATCTACTTTACTGATTATCTCTCCTAAATGTTCTTCATTTTCGCCAAACTTGTTTTTATCTACCTCTATTACTAATAAAGGACCTTCATTATAATTATCAATCCACTTATTATAATATTCATTTAATTTCTTAAGATAATCTAAGCGTATATTTTCCTCATATTCTCTGCCACGTTTTTGAATTTGTGATACAAGAGTTGGAACTGATGCTTTAAGATAAATTAATAAGTCTGGTGGTTGCACCATAGTTTTTAATGTTTGAAAAAACTTATAGTAATTTTCAAAATCACGTTTTGCCATTAAGCCCATATCGTGCAGGTTGGGTGCAAAAATGTTGGCATCTTCATAAATTGTTCTATCTTGAATTACAGTTTCTGTTCCTGCTTGAATTTCGAGTAATTGATTTAACCTGCTGTTTAAAAAAAAGATTTGTAAATTAAAACTCCAACGTGGCATATCCTCGTAGAAGTCCATCAAATA
>JAYVBS010000024.1:0-4654 GCA_043750315.1 Chitinophagaceae bacterium | reverse complement strand
GTTGATGGTGGTACCTATTCATCTACATCAAACGCTTCAGCTATTACTATTCCATTAGCATCTTTACCAACAGCAACTACAACAGTTCAAATTTTAGTAACATCATCTGATGGTTCTAATGCAAATACATACACACTTGTTTTAAAACGAATTCCTGCAGTAACAAATATGACTGTTACAATTTGCAGTTCAAATACGTTTACTACAACACCAATAAATGGTTCAAATGGTAGTTTCCCAACTGGAACTACTTATTCTTGGTCTGCACCAAGTATTGCTGGCATCACAGGCACTTCTTCAGGTTCTGTTGCTGCTTCAATTTCTGGAACTTTAACCAATACAACTAATGCTCCAATTAATGTTGTGTATACTGTAACTCCTATTTCAGGATCTTGTACTGGTTCTGATTTTACTGTAACAGTTACTGTAAACCCTAAACCTTCTGTTACTGTAAGTGCTAGCCAAACCAGTATATGCAATGGAGAATCTGTTACATTAACCGCAACTGGTGCAAGTACATATGTCTGGACACCTGGAAATTTAACAGGTTCTAGCATTTCAGTTTCTCCAAGTTCAACTACAAGTTATTCAGTTTTAGGTACTTCTTCAGATGGATGTAAAAGTGCTACTGGTGGTTGGAAGTCGATATCTGGAGGAAATCACCATACAATAGCAGTTAAAAATGATGGAACTTTGTGGGCTTGGGGGTATAATATACATGGACAATTAGGTGATGGTACAAATACAAATAGAAATAGTCCAGTTCAAATAGGAACTGAAACAAATTGGGAAAAAGTTGAGGCTGGCTACAATCATTCATTAGCATTAAAGACTGATGGCTCTCTTTGGGGTTGGGGTTATAACATTGATGGTAGAATTGGTGATGGAACAAACACAAGTAAAAATAGTCCAGTACGAATAGGAACTGATACAGATTGGCAAAAATTATCTGCTGGAACTCATTCAACTGCAATTAAAAATAATGGTACACTTTGGGCGTGGGGAAGTAATGATAATAACCAAATAGGTGATGGCACCAAGATCAGCAGAAATAGCCCAACAAAAATAGGTGTTGCAACAGATTGGGACAAAATAGAATCATCCACATATCACAATATTGCAACCAAAACCAATGGGGCACTTTGGGCGTGGGGGGGTAACTATTCTGGTCAAATTGGTGATGGAACAACGATAGATAGAAGTATTCCAATTCAAATTGGTTTGGACAATAATTGGCAAAATATATCTGTAGGAGATCAGCATTCAATTGCTATTAAAACTAATGGTACTCTTTGGGCTTGGGGGCATAATGGTAATGGACAATTAGGTGATGGCACTACTAATCAAAGTTTTACTCCTAAACAAATTGGTTCTTCTACTGATTGGATTAATCCAAAAGCCGGTTGGTATCATACATTAGTACAAAAAACAGATAATTCATTTTGGGCTTGGGGGAGAAATGAAAAGGGTCAACTTGGAAACGGAACATCTGGTACAGAATTACATAGTCCTGCACTATCTAACTCGGCTACAGATTGGCAATCTATCATTGATGGAAATTTTCATTATTTGGCAACAAAAGTTGATGGTTCTCTTTGGGCTTGGGGGGAGAATACTTATGGTCAATTAGGAGATGGTACAAATGTAGGTAAGGCTAGCCCAACATTAATTAGTCCTAGCTCTAACTCGAGTACAAATATTTTAATTACAGTTTCCCGTAAACCTGTTATTGCAAACATAACAGCTACAAATTGTACTGCATCATCATTTAGTGTAACACCAACAAATGGTACTGATATTGTACCATCTGGAACTACTTATTCATGGTCTGCACCAAGTGTTGTTGGAATAACGGGAACTGCTGCAGGTTCTGGTGCAAGTTCTATTTCTGGTACTTTAACGAATACTACTAATGCAGTAATAAATGTTGTTTATACTGTAACTCCAGTTTCTGGGACTTGCTCTGGTGATAATTTTACTGTGACTGTAACTGTTAATCCTAAACCTGTTGTTGCTAATCAAACTGCAACTGTTTGTAGCGGTGTAGCTGTTGCTGCCAACTTTAATGCTAGTACTTCTGTTGTTGCTGCAACTTATAATGTTACTGCTCTAAACTTAAATGGATTAACAGTTAGTGCTGGTGGAGCTGCTGTTGCAAATGGTTTAGCCAATACTGCTTTAGCAGATGATGCTTTTACTAATACAACTGCCCTTCCAGTAAATGTAGTTTACACTGTGGTTCCTGTTAGTGCTGCTGGTTGTTTAGGAAGTTCTTTCACTGTTACTGTAACGGTAAACCCTAAACCTGCTGTTACCAATGCTGTAACTTCAAGTGTTTGTAGTTGTGTTGCTCAATCTTTAGCTTTAACTGCTTCGGCTGCTAGTTCTTTCTCTTGGAATATTGGTACCATCACTGGTGGTATCACTGGTACAAGTGCAGGTTCTGGTACTCCGATTAGTCAAACTCTTACAAACCCTAGCAATGCAGCTGCTGGTACTGTAGAATATATTGTTACTCCAACTGCTACTACTGGTTCTTGTGTAGGTAACCCAACTTCAATTACTGTAACTGTAAACCATAAACCTGCTGTTACTAATGTTGTAACTTCAAGTGTTTGTAGTGGTGTTGCTCAATCTTTAGCTTTAACTGCTTCTGCTGCTAGTTCTTTTGCTTGGACTATTGGTACTATCACTGGTTCTATAACTGGTGCAAGTGCAAGTTCGGGTGCTTCAATTTCTCAAACGCTTGCAAACCCTAGCAATGCAACTGCTGGAACTGTAGAATATATTGTTACTCCTACTGCTACTGTTGGTTCTTGTGTAGGTAATCCTTTTACTATTACTGTAACAGTTAATCCTAAATCTGTTGCTGGTACAATAACTGGACCTACAAGCGATGTTTGTGTAGGTAGTACTATTAATTTAACTGGGGCTGGTAGTGGTGGAACAAGCCCTTACACATATGCATGGACTTCTGCAACTCCAACTAATGGTACAGTTGCTGGAAGTACTTCAACAGGTGTGGTTACTGGCATTGCTGTAGGAACTACAAATATTTCTTATATAGTTTCTGATGTGAATGGATGTTCTTCTGATCCTTCTCCAAATTTTCTTGTAAATATTAGACCATTACCTACAATTACTTCAACAAATACGCCACAAGTAAGATGTGGTGCTGGTGTAGTTAATTTAACTGCAACTTCTTCAATTACTCCAAATACTTTTGCTTGGTTTACTGTTTTATCTGGTGGGGTTTCAGTAGGTTCTGGCTCTCCATTTAGTACAACAATTACTGCAGATCAAACTTATTATGTTTCTACAACAGAAACCACTTATGGTTGTGTTTCTGCAGTTAGAACTCCTGTTGTTACTTCAATTGGACCAATTTATAGTGCTACACCAACACAATGTTTTACGGGTAGCAATTCATTTACTTTTTATATTGGTTGCCCAATTGGTGGTGCAACATACAAATGGAATTTTGGTGATAATAGTGCACAGGTTACTACAACTTCATCAGGTCCACAAACACATATTTATACTGCTGCTGGTAATTATCAAATAACATTAATTACAACTGTAGCTGGTATTGATACTTATACAACTTATCAAATAAATTTATATCCAACTCCTATTGCCTCCTATTATTTAATAGGAAATACTCAAGCTGGTAGTTCAATAACATTTGTAAGCACATCTACTATTTCAGGTGGTAGCATGTCTTATGCTTGGAATTTTGGTGAACCTTCAAGTGGTGTTAACAACACTGCAACTACAGTAAATCCAACACATACTTATGCAAGTGCAGGTCCATATACTGTTACATTAGTAGTAACTGGTACTGGTGGTTGTACTTCAACATCTATACAAAATATAACAGTTACAACCTCTGGTGGTGGAGGAGGTTCTGCACCAACTGCTACAATTAGTTTAACTAGTGGTGTTACACCACAATGTTTAACAGGCAATAGTTTTGGCTTTAATGCTACAAGCATAACAGGAAGTCCAACTTTTTATCAATGGGATTTCCCAAATGCTTCTCCTAATGTGAGTTATTTGGCTAACCCTCCAGCTGTGAGTTTTATTTCAGCCGGTACTTATAATGTAAAATTATTTGTACAAAATGCTTATGGTACACATACTGCAACTTATACAGTTGTAGTGAGTGCAATACCTAATACACCAACTATTACTTCTCCAAGTACATCTACTTGTGGAGCTAATATTACTTTAACTTCTTCATCAGCCACAGGAAACCAATGGTATCTTAATGGTGTTTCTCTTGGTGGTGGAGCTACTAGCCAAACTTATAGTACTAATGTTGCTGGTGCTTACACAGTTAAAGTAACAACTAGTGGATGTTCTAGTGCTTCAAGCAATACTATAACATTAACTTCAGGTACTGTTGCTGCTACACCTACAATTACTACTCCTGGAGCTGCAACTTCATTTTGTGCTGGTAGTAGTTTGGTTTTAACCTCGTCTGTGGGTACTAGCTTTCAATGGTATAATAATGGGGTTGCTATTTTAGGAGCAACAAGTTCAACTTATACTACAACTACAGCTTCAACTGCCCCTGGTCATTATACTGTTCAAGTAACCAACGCTAGTGGTTGTGCTGCTACAAGTGCTGGTACTGCAATTACTGTAACTG
>JAYVBS010000023.1:0-4678 GCA_043750315.1 Chitinophagaceae bacterium | reverse complement strand
TAATTTCTTGTTCAGATTTATTGGCTTTTAATTGATTCATTAATTGATTAGAACCTGAAAGTTTGTTAAAGAAATAATCTATAACTAATTCTGATTTAGGAATTATAAAAAAATCATTTTTGTTTTCAAATAACTGATAAGCCTTAATTAAATATTTAATTTGAAGTTGACGATTTAAATCTTTCAAATTATCATTAATATCTTCTTTAAAAACATTCCAACCATAACAAACTTGATTAACAAACTTTGGATTTGTTGCACCACTTTTACTGATCGGTGTAAACTTGAATAAATCTTTTGAAAAACTAGGATGACCAAAAACACAAAAAGGGTAATCTGTTCCCCTACCCTCACTTAAAACTGTTCCTTCAAATAAACAAGTTGAAGGATACCAATACACACTTTGCATATTTGGCAAGTTTGGAGATGGTGCAATTGGCAAAATATATTTGCTTTTGTGTGTGTAGTTTTCACATTCAATAACGGTTAATGAGAAATTGTTATCCTCGTTTTCAAATCCTAAAAATTCACCCAAAGAAATTCTATTGTCAATTTTTTTTATGTTTTTCCATGCTAACCATTTTTCACCTATCAACATACTGGCATATTCACCTATTGTCATACCATATACAATTGGTATGGGTTGCATGCCTACAAAACTTATATAATCATTTTCTAAAACAGGGCCATCAATATAAAAACCATTTGGGTTTGGTCTGTCTAAAATAATTAGTGGTTTATCATTTTCAATTGCAGCTTCAATAAAATATTGTAAAGAGGAAATAAAAGTATAAAATCTAACCCCAACATCCTGAATGTCAAAAATCATAACATCAACATCATTCAATTCCTCATTTGAGGGTTTCATTTTTTTTCCATATAGTGAAATGATTGGAATTTTAGTTAGCTCATCTACCTCATTAAATATTTTTTTTCCTGCATCTTCCTTACCTCTAAATCCATGTTCAGGAGCAAATATTTTAACTACGTTAATATCTGATTGCAGTAATGTATCAACTAAATGTGTTTTATTTATTGTGGTGGTATGATTAGCAAAAACTGCAACTTTTTTATTTTTTAATAATGGAAAATATTCTTGAGTTTGGTAAGCCCCAGGCAAAATTTCTTGAGCCTGAAGAGAATGAAAAATAAAAAATAAAAAAATAAAAAGTAATCTCATTTCTAATAATTATGAATAGCAAATAAAAAAATAATAGATATTTGATTTTTAAAACTAAGGATACAAATGCAAAAAGAAAAAATTTTAGTAATTGGTGCATCCGGACAAATTGGTGTTGAACTTACCCTTGCACTAAGAAATATATATGGTAATAATAATGTTATAGCATCTGATTTAAGAGAAGAAAACGATTTGCTAAAAGGTACAGGACCTTATGTGAGTTTAGATGTAATGAATAAGGAAATGCTGCACGTACAAGTAATTCGCCAGAATATTACACAGATTTATTTATTGGCAGCTATACTTTCTGCAACTGGAGAAAAAAATCCAAATCTTGCTTGGAGTTTAAATATGCAAAGTCTTTTAAATGTTTTAGATATTGCTAAGGAGGAAAATTTAACCAAGGTTTATTGGCCTAGTAGTATTGCTGTTTTTGGGCCTACAAGTCCAAAACAAAATTGTCCTCAACAAACAATTATTGAACCAGCAACTGTTTATGGCATAAGTAAATATGCAGGTGAGTTTTGGTGCAATTATTATTTTAATAGATATGGGGTAGATGTTAGAAGTTTACGTTATCCTGGTTTAATTAGTTATAAATCTGCACCTGGTGGTGGCACAACAGATTATGCAATTGAAATTTTTTATGAAGCTTTACAGCATAAAAAATATGAATGTTTTTTAACTGAAGATACTTATTTACCTATGATGTATATGCCAGATGCAATAAAAGCTACTATTGAACTTATGGAAGCTCCAACTGAAAAAATCTCAATAAGGCATTCTTATAATATTTCAAGTATGAGTTTCTCACCTAAAGAAATTGCTGCAGCAATTCAAAAAATAATTCCTGAGTTTAAGATTACTTATAAAGAAGATTATAGACAAACTATTGCCAATAGTTGGCCTCAAAGTATTGACGATTCAGTTGCTAGAAAAGACTGGAACTGGAATCATGAATTTAATTTAGAAAGTATGACAAAAGATATGTTGTTGAATTTAAAAAAATCAATATGATTCCACAATTAATATTGAAAAATATAGAATATATATTACAAGCCCCTTAGTCAAGGGATTTTCCACTAGTTGTTATTAATACAATTTTGTAATGCAAACAGTAACAGGCTGTTTAGTCTTAAGGAGGCTTTAAAGTCCAATATCCTTATTTGATTTTATATCAAATAACCATTAAGACAAGACAGCAAAATAGTTTGGTTTCTACTAAGCTTAGTTACTTTTTTTGTTTGTCTTTATTTAATCTAATACCCAACAGAAAAAAAATATATTTTTTTGGTATTATGATTAACTTCGGCAAATGATAACAATAGGAATAATTGAAGACGATTTAACGTTGAGAAGAAATTTCGAAACGTTTATCTCAACACAAACCGATACTCATATTGCATTCAGTTGCAATAGTATCGAACAGTTCTTGGAAAAAAGAAGTCAAATTGATGAACCAGATATTGTGTTCCTCGATTTGGGTTTACCCGGAATTCCTGGTAAAGAAGGTATAACATACATACGCGAAATGTGGAACGAAACACATGTAGTAGTTATTACTGGGAATGATGATAATGAAACGATTTACAAGTGTATTGAAAGGGGTGCAAACGGCTATGTACTAAAGCCCTTTAAAATACAGGAACTTATAAATCAAATAGACATTATCAGAAATGGTGGAGCTTTATTATCACCTCAAGTTGCTCAAAAACTTTTTAGTCAAATTCAAAAGCAAACAGCAACATTAAATACCAGTGATTATGGCTTTACTCCAAGAGAAAAACAAGTTGTTGATGAATTATTAAAAGGACTATCGTACAAAGAAATTGCAAATGTTTTGGGCATTTCTTCTACAACAGTTAACGACCATTTAAAAAATGTGTATCGAAAATTGGGTGTAAGAACAAAAGCCGAACTGATGCGAAAGATACTGAAAATATAGATTATGTTTAACCCGACCAAAAAAAAATCTAATTTACTGATTAATGAAAGCCTAGATTTTATTTTTGAGTCGGTTGAGTTAGGCATTTTAATAGAAAATACAGAAAGGCAAATTGAATTTGTTAACCCGTTATTCTGTAAATTATTCCAACTTAAATATTCTCCCCAACAACTTATAGATACTAATGTTTTGGCAACAGCCAATGTATTTAGTTTAATGTTCGAAAAATCTGCACAATTTGAGAAAACAATTATTGAATATCCAGAAACTGCTGAACTTGTAAAAAGTGAAGTGTGGAAATTAAGAAATGGCAAAACATTGTTGAGAGATTATTTACCAATTTATAATGGCAATGTGCTTAATGGCCATATCTGGATTTATAAAGAACAAAAATTAAGCACCTCATCTTTCTACAAAGAAAATAATAATGCATTTCTTGAAAATGCATTACACAATATTCCAGGTGAAATTGCATTGTTTAATTTAGAACATCATATTGTATTTGCTAATAAAGCATATATCAATAGTCATGAAAAAAGACAGTGGGCCGTTGGTAAAACCCTTACCCAATATTTTTCTTATGCTAATCTTTCTTTAGATACAGCAAAAAATAGGGTAGATAATATTACTAAAGTAATTGAAAACAAAAAGGCAATTATTTGGGAGGAAGTAAATATTTCACCTTCAAAAAAAACAGAGTTTTTACTAAGAACTTGTCATCCAGTATTTAATCAAAATGGAGAATTAGAAAATGTTATTGAACAAAGTATTGATATTTCTGAACAAAAAAGTTTGGAGTTTAAACTTAAAAAATCTACAGATCAATTTTTTAATACATTGAATTCAATAAATGATGTTGTAATTCATACCGATGATGAACTCAAACTAAAATTTGTAAATAAAGCTTGGCAGGAATTAAGTGGGCAATTAGCAGAGCAATATCAATCTAAACCCATATTCGATTTACTTTCAATTAAACGTTATGATTTGTATGCAAAAGTGTTTAGCATACTTGCTGGTAAGCAAAATGATCATTCAGGAGAAGTGAATATTTTAAGTAAGGATGGCAAAGAAAAAATCTTAAAATACAATTTACAACGCTCATTTAACGTTGATGATGATAAACATGGAATTTTGGCCACATTAACAGATATTACTAATAATAAATTACAAGAAACACAACTTTTAGACCTCGTTAAAAAAGAAAAAGAACTTAACGAACTAAAAACAGCTTTTGTAAACATGGTGTCTCATGAATTGAGAACACCATTAACTGTAATATCATCAAGTGCAGAAATTTTAGAGTTAATGATTCAAACAGGTAAAAGCTACGAGGAAGTTTCGGTTTATACAAAACAAATTATTGATGAGGTAGAAAAGATGACTTCTTTTATGCAAGATCTTTTAATGGTTAGCAAAATTGAAGCTGGAAAAATAGTTGTGAATACTTCGTCTGTAGATATTGTTGAATTTGCAAAAAGAGTTATCTCGAACAACTTTGATCCGTGGAAAGATGGAAGAAAAGTAGATATCGAAATCAAAAGAAATCCCGA
>JAYVBS010000022.1:0-4689 GCA_043750315.1 Chitinophagaceae bacterium | reverse complement strand
GTTCCTTACCAAAAACTTGGAAAGGAGTTGGTGCTGAAAGAACTGCTATTACAACAATATTCAAAAGCAATGCTAAAGAAATATAGTTCCAAATGAGTAATACTCTATTGCTTAAAGTTTTTTTAGTAAAGCCATAGTAAGCAATAATGGGTGCTGATAACCCTGCAAGAATATCAAAATTAATTCCAACAAAAGTCATTATAGAAGGAACTGCTTTTTGCAGAAAAAGCATATAAATCATAATTTCTACAGGTACACGAACAACATGCAAATAAGTAAGTATTTTTAAGGGAAGACTATCAATAAACATATTTCCTTTTTTTGTGAAAAAGAAAATAAGAATTGCTATAATGGTCGGGATGGTACCAAATAAAGCAATGTTAGGTGGAATTGTGTCTAAGTTAGTTTTATATACTTTGTAAAATGAAAGAAATGCTTGAAGTATTAACCAAAAAGTTAATGCAATAATAATGTTTGGTGCATTAACATTATAATCACATCCTTTTGAATTGTCTAGTACAACATAAAAGAAAACAAGTGTAAGTAAGGTAGTTAAACCAAAGATTATAGTGTAATAATTTGGTAAGTGTTCTATCATACAAAAGCAGATTTAATTTTAGTAATAAATAGAAAAGATTAGTAGTTTCTGGGTAGTCAAATATATGCAATTGGTTTTGCAATTTCACATAAGTTTAACAATTAATTTTTCCAATAAAAAAGCCACATTTTATTGTGGCTTGAATATTAGATTAATATTTTACAGTTTATCAAAAATTCCGAAATAGAATTTACTCTCTGCATCAAAAGCATCATACGATTTTGGGTCTTTAGCTTTAGCTTTTTCCCTTTTATACTCAAATAATTGTCCTAAATTTTTAACTGTGTTTTTGTAGCTCGTTTCTTCAACTCTTTGTTTAACAGTTAATTCTTTTAAAGCTTTTTCGGCATTTTTTAACCAAATAATTGATTCGTCTGCTGCTGTAAGAATTTTAATTTCTAATTCTGCATTTGCTTTTTTTATTGGTTCAATTTCTGCTTTAGCTTTAGCATCAACAGCTGCTCTTTTTTTAGGATCTTTTTCAACAGGCTTGTTAGAATTTATAGATTGCATGTTTTTTACATTCTCTCTATATAAGTCGTCTAAGTCTGTAAAATCGGTATACAATAAAATGCCTGCGTTATATGCAGTTAAGGGATTTTTATTTTTATTGAATGCTTTTTGAAATGCATCTATTGATTTTGCATGAACCAACTTGCTTTTTTCAGAGTCAGTACTTACTTTTTTATAAGTAACAAATGCATCACCAAAAGTGGTGTAAGCTATGGCAGAGAGTTTTCCTTTTGCATCTTCAGTATTGTAATAATTTATCTTTTCATCGATGTTCATGTTTTTACTTATGTATTCTAACTCATAAACTTCAAAATCTTCAGCTGGGTATTTTTCTTTTGTTAATTCTAAATATTTATCAAACCCAGCTTTATCTTTTAGTTCAATATATCCAATTAAAAGATACTTATACATGTCTAAATCAGAAGGCCCCCCATATTTTCTATCAGCAATATAAGAGTAATACTTAACTGCTTCTTCTAGTTTTTGTGCATTCTGTGCAGCATAACCTGTCATTAAAATTGCTAAAGTATCGAGTGCACCACCATTTTTTCTTAAATCTTTTTGCATGATGATTTTTGCAAGGTGTGAACATTTATCAAAGCTTTCAAATGCCTCTGCCCATTTTGAATCTCTATAAGCAATTCTTCCATCGTTATAGTATTTATCATACATCAAACCCAAAGGTTTCCAATTAATTGCAGGTGAAGTGATTTGAGTTAAAGTTGGATCTATCTTTTCATAATTTTTAAACCTATCTAACCAACCAATGATAAGATTAGGATATTTAACAGATAATGCTGCATTATTAATTACTTCAGCATCTAAAGTTAAATTCCAAATTAAAATTTCTGGATCTGAAGCACTACTTGGATTTCTGATTAGTTTATCCACTTCGAGTTTAGCGTCTTCAATTTTTCCTACAATATAATTTTTTGTTACAGTTTTTAGTAATTCATTAGTTTGAGAAAAACTTAAACTGCATAAAATAATACTTGCAAATAATGTTGTTATTTTTTTCATTATTGTTGATTTAATTAATTGTTGTTTTCAGGTTCAGTTGTTGAATCGGAAGAAGTATTTTCATCTTTAATTTCTAATTCTGAAGTTTCATTTTCTGGTTTAGTTGTTAACTCTTCTTCTTCATCTTGTTCATCAATTTTAGAAATTGCAGCAATTGTATCACCACTATCTAATTTAATTAATTTTACTCCTTGAGTTGCTCTTCCACTAGTTTTAATATTTGTAATGGGTGTTCTAATTGTTACACCAGATTGACAAGTAATTAGCAAGTCCTCAGTTCCAAACACATCTAATATACCAACAAGCTTGCCAGTTTTTTCTGTTACATTAATAGTTTTAACACCTTTACCACCTCTATTTGTAATTCTATAAACATCTTGTCCATCTTCATCAACAATAAAAGTTCTTTTTCCAAACCCATTTTCACTAACTACTAAAATAGTTTTATCTTTTTCTTCTCTATTAACACAAACCATTCCAACAACCTCATCAGTTTCATCATCAACTTCAATACCTCTTACACCAATGGATCCTCTTCCTGTTGCACGAACTTTCTCTTCTGAAAAACGAATAGCTCTTCCACTTTTAACTGCCATCATAATTTCACAATTGCCATCGGTTAATCGAGCTTCTAAAAGTTGATCTCCTTCATTAATTGTAATTGCATTAATACCATTTAGTCTTGGGCGACTAAAATCTTCTAAATTAGTTTTATTAATAATTCCATTTTTTGTACAAAGAATAATGTACTTATTAGCCATTGCTTCTTTATCTTCTAAATTTCTTACTTCAATTATTGCTCTTACTTTATCATCGGGAGGTATTTGAATCAAGTTTTGAATGGCTCTGCCCTTACTGTTTTTTTCTCCTTCAGGAATTTCATAAACTTTCAGCCAAAAACATCTACCATGTTCTGTAAAGAATAACATGGTATCGTGTGTAGAGGCAACAAATAAATGTTCAACATAATCTTCTTCTCTTGTTTTAGCACCCATTGCACCACGTCCACCTCTTCGTTGCTGACGATATTCGGTTGCAGTAGTTCTTTTTACATAACCCAAATGTGAAATGGTGATAATTACATCCTCTTCCTTAATAAAATCTAGCATATTTACTTCATCAGCTAAATATTGAATTTCACTTTTTCGAGGTTCACCAAATTTATGTTTTACTTCAAGCAATTCAGATTTAATCAATTCAAATCTTAAATCTTCACTTGCTAATAAATCTTTTAATCTACCAATCGTTAACATTAAACCATTGAATTCATCAATGATTTTTTCACGTTCCATTCCTGTTAATCGTTGTAATCTTAATTCAAGAATTGCTTGTGCTTGTTTTTCAGAAAGACCAATAACTTGTTGATAGTGTTTTGCAGTTTCATCTGTAAATAAGGCTGCTGGCAAATACCATTTATCAGCAACACTTTTTTCAATTAAAGTTCTCTTTGCTTCATCGGGTGTTGCACTTTCTCTAATTAAAGTAATGGCTGCATCTAAATGATCTTTATCTGCAATTACTTTTAAAAATCCTTCTAATAAATGTGCCCTTTCTTCTGCTTTCTTAAGTTCAAATTTTGCTCTTCTAATCACCACATCCATTCTAAACTCAATGAACTCAGCTATTAAATCTCTTATGTTAAATATTCTTGGTCGGCCTTTGCTAATAGCAACATTATTAATACCAAAACTAGTTTGTAGTTCTGTGTATTTGTACAACATATTAATGATGATGTTTGCAACAGCATCTCTCTTTAAATCAATAACAATACGAGTTCCTTCGCGTTTGTTACTTTCATTATTTACATGTGCAATTCCATCAATTGTTTTATCATTTACTAATTGACCAATTTTATCAGTTAATCCATCTAAACTAACTTGGTAAGGAACTTCATTAATTACTATTTGTTCTCTTCCACTTGGTTTAGTATCTATGGTGCATTTTCCACGAACAACAACTCTTCCACGACCAGTTAATAAGCCTTGTTTAACGCCTTCCATTCCATAGATTACACCACCTGTTGGAAAGTCAGGTGCTTTTACAAAATGCATTAAATCTTCAGCAGTGATACTTCTATTTTCAATAAAAGCCACACATCCATCAATTACTTCACTTAAATTATGAGGCATCATGTTTGTTGCCATACCTACAGCAATACCACTACTTCCATTTACTAATAGTTGAGGAATACGAGTTGGTAAAACTGTTGGTTCTTTTAAGCTATCATCAAAGTTCGATTGAAAATCTACTGTATCTTTTTCAATGTCTTCTAACATTGCTTCAGCAAATTTTTGAAGCCGAACCTCTGTATAACGCATTGCTGCAGGGGGATCACCATCTTGTGTTCCAAAATTACCTTGCCCATCAACCATGGTGTGCCTCATGGTAAATTCTTGTGCCATACGTACCAATGTGTCATAAATAGATGCATCACCATGTGGGTGATATTTACCCATTACTTCACCTACAATTCTGGCACTTTTTTTATAAGCCTTATTGCTTGCATTACCAAGCTCATTCATGGCATATAAAACACGACGATGTACTGGTTTAAAACC
>JAYVBS010000021.1:0-2010 GCA_043750315.1 Chitinophagaceae bacterium | reverse complement strand
ACTAAATTTTCTGTTTACTTTTGACATAATTCCTAAAGCTATGATTATAAAATTGATTTTAATTTTATCCCCAATTCATTAGGGGGTTAATACAATATTTAACCTCAATAGATTTGTTGAGGTTTTATTTTTTCTTAGTATGGTTTAATTTATTGTCTTATATAACCATTGCCCAAATTCATTGCCATTTTTATAAAGTGCAATTACAAATACTATTATTAATAATGGCAAAAAAATTTTAAAGTATTTTGATTTTAAAAATTCTTCTTTTGTCATTTTTATTTATTTCAGTAAGTTTAATTTAGAATATCTAATAATTTGAGTATAATAAAATCAGCCCAATTAAATTAATTTTTAGTTCTTCAAAAAATCTCCATCAACAATTAATAATCTAACTCCACGTTTTGAATTGGAACGATGAGAACTTAAGTTATCTGAAACGATATAACTCATACCCTTGCTCAATTCAATTTTTTCTCCATTTTCCATTTCACTTATAAACGATCCTTCAATGCAATAAACAATATGCCCTTTTTGACACCAATGATTAGCTACATAACCACTAGTGTATTCTACAATTCTAACTCTTAAACCATCAAAAAAAATTGTTTGCCAAAAAGAAGTGCCACTTTCTCCAGGGTGTTCAACTTTAGGAATGTTATTCCAATCAACTTTCTGAAAAGGTATATGGCTCATATTTAAAAATTTAAATTTTGTACAATATTATTTTACTTATTTATACGCATCTAATGCAGGTAATGCATAGTTGCTAAAGTTCCAGAGTGCTTGATTTTCCCAAGAAGAACCATTTGTTGCCTGACTTCCTTTAAAACTAACCCATTCTCCTCCCCAATAACAAAAGCCTATTCCTTTTGGCATATCAGTAACAATAGATTTTAATTTATTTAAAAACTCTTTTTGTCCAATTGTACTTGCTGCATATTGAGGTAAAATTTGAGCATCAGAACCAATAATATTATTTGTCCAATCGTTCCAGCTATGTGTAAATGGGTATGAGGTTTCTGCAATGAATATTTTTTTATTCAGGTTGTCTGATAAAGTTGTTAATGTTTGTTGTAGAGCATTTAAATCTTTTCCATGCCAAATAGGATAATAGCTTATTCCAATAATATCAAAATTAATATCTGTAATAGAATTATAAAAAAATGTTGCATTAGCAAAGCCTGCATGGTGTATAATTATTTTAGTATTTGTATTCGTTTCTCTTACTGCTTTAATTCCTTTTTGTAATAATAATTTCATTTGTGAAAGATTGGTTGTTGAACCTTCTGGCCATAATAAACCTCCATTAATTTCATTGCCAATTTGAATATAATCTGGATTTATTTCTTGCATTATTTTTTTAGTGTAACTGTACACGCTGTCTTGCAATTGTGTAAAGTTTAAACTTTGCCAAAGCATAGGTTTTGTTTGCTTGCCAGGATCTGCCCATGAATCTGAATAATGAACAGAGAGTAAAGTTTTTAATCCAATACTTTTAATTTCTGCACAAAGATTTTTTACTGCTATAAAATTTGATGATGGATCTGTTGTGTTATGCCAAAGTCTTAATCTTAAAACGTTCACTCCTGCATTTTTTAAAGTAGTTAATATGTCTTCTGGTTGCCCATTAGCATTATAAAAAATGTAACTACTTTGTCTTATTTCTGGAAGATATGAAACATCTACACCTTTAATTTCTAAAACTTTTACAACTGGTATTACAGGTGTTGGAGTAGTGTTTGTTGAATCACTACTTTTTGAGCAAGAAGAAATTGAAAAAACTATAAAAAATAAATAAAAATATTTTTTAGTAAAATTCATAAGAAAAAATTGTCATTTTTTGTACTTTGTGAATTTAGTTAAATTTTGCATTTAAATAAATTCGATTCTAATAGATAAAAATTATTATTATTTTTAGGCATGTTTAAGAAACTCATTTTGGTTTTTTTATTTTCCATTTTTATTAACTTACTCTATAGTCAAAAAATATTTAAATGGAAAATAAAT
>JAYVBS010000020.1:0-10884 GCA_043750315.1 Chitinophagaceae bacterium | reverse complement strand
AAAATATTTTTGAATACTTTGATTTGATGATTCAAAATCTACCACTGCATTGGAATAATTCGAATTAGTTTTTATTAATTCTCTTGAATCTTTAAAACTAGCTTCCATGCTTAATGAAGAAAAATATGCAGAGATAATTTGAGAAGAAAGTAATTCTCCAAAAGCAACAACCCTATCGCTGGTTTTGTTGGATAATTCTTTTAATAAAAAAATACCATGACAAATATCTTTTAGTTCTATGCAAATGTTTTGAACAATCTTTGAAATTTCTTCTTGCTTATTTTTTGGAATCAATAGCTCAACTAAACTGTTATGATGAAGTTCAATTTCGTTTAAATCATTTGCATATTCATTATTACCTATTGCTGCACATTGCATTGAATGCAGTAATTTATCTGTTATACCAGAACTTGCTGATACTACAACAATGGTTGAAGCCTTCTGTTGATATTGAAGTACAATATCTGCAACACGTTTAATATTTTCAGCATTAGCAACTGAAGTTCCTCCAAATTTTAAAACATACATAATGGTGCAACAATATAAAGTTGATAAAAAGGAATCTATAGTTAGTAAATATCCATTAAAACTTTAACGGATATTAGCCTTAAATGTTGTAAAAAAAGCAGGATAAATATTACAAAATGAAGCTAACAAAAAAAAGAGGGCTTTTAAACCCTCTTTTTTGTTATTCTTTAATTCCAAATATTGGCAATTGTTTTTCGTGAATTAAATTGTTGAGGCTTTTTACTTCATTTGCTAAAATTGATTTCCAATTAGAAATTTGATCGTCTATTTGTGAAGATAAAACAGCAAACACTTCTAATACTTGTTTGTTTGGAGCACCTCTTCCTGCAGTTGCTTGATCATATAAGCCACTAAGTTTATCATCTAAACGAATAGGAAAATTCAAAACATCTTGACCACTTTTTGCCTTTGTTTGATGCAAGGCTTCTTCTACTTTTGTAATTTTTTTAATGATACTATCTGATAAATTTTTTATTTCTTTAGGACATTCCTTTCCCAACAAATCTTTATAATTATTAAGCTGTGTTCTTAAATCTTTTATATATTTTAAATGATTAATAATTTCACTAAACTTATCTCTAATTTTAATTTGTGTGTTGAACTGTTCTTTATATTCTGCTGTACTTACTTTATATTGGGGTTCTGCTAAAATGGTAAAAGCTACTTCACTACTGTCATTATTCACTTTTACTTTTGCAAAATAATTTCCTGCAACAGCTTTTGGTGCAGATAGATTTCCATTCCATACAATATATCCCTCAGGTATTTTTTCAGCTGCAGGATAATTCATATCCCAAACAAAATGATTCATGCCACTATTAAAATCTACTTTATCTTCTTTAGCATCTTTGGTAAATGTTTTAATGATTTGCTTTTTATCGTCAAGTATTGATATGCTGTATTTTGAACTATCTGAAATATTTTTAATAAAAATTGGAAGTGTAATTCCGTTGGCAACGTTTGTGCCTGCGGCATTATTTGAAGATGCTCCAAATCTTCCACCTCTGCCAATCATTCTATATTCTGCATGTGGCATAAATACATGTAAAGATTTTGAAATTACAGATGCATTATTTTGCTGTATTACACTTAAATCATCTAACACATAAATACTTCTGCCTTGTGTGCCTACAATTAAATCATTGTTTTTAATGGCTAAATCTGTAATAGGTACAATTGGCAAATTCAATTGAAATGGCTGCCAACTTTCACCATCATTATAACTAATGTACATGCCATATTCTGTACCTGCATATAATAAACCACTTCGTTTTTTATCTGCTCTTAATGCTCTTGTAAAATGCATGCTGTTAATTCCTGCATCAATTCTTTTCCAGGTTTTACCGTAGTCTTCTGTTTTGTATATGTAAGGAGCAAAATCATCGAGTTTATATCTTGTTCCAACAAAATAAGCTACACCTTTTCTTACAGGATCTGTTTCTACACAATTCCACATCATCCATTTTGGACAATCTTTTGGAGTAACATTTTCCCAAGTTTTTCCTCCATCCTTACTTACATTAATTAAACCATCATCACTACCAGTCCACAATAAATCTTTTTCTAATTCAGATTCTGTAGCAGTGAAAATGGTACAATAATATTCTACACCTGTATTATCTTTTGTAATAGAACCACCACTTGCAACTTGTTTGCTTTTATCGTTAGTAGTTAAATCAGGACTAACTTTTTCCCACGACTTTCCTTCGTTTTCTGTTACAAATAAATGATTGGCTGCAGCATATAATTTTTTAGGATTATGTGGAGAGAAGAAGATTGGATAGTTCCATTGAAAACGATATTGCTGCACATCTGCACCTGCACCAATTCCATCATTTGGCCAAACGTTAATTAAACGATTTTCGTTAGTTTGATGATCGAACCTGGAAAGAAAACCCATATAACTGCCACCATAGGTAATATCTGGGTTTGTTGGGTCTGCTACAACATAGCCACTTTCGCCACCTGCTGTAGATTCAAAATCATCAGCAGTAATAGCATTCCCATAACTTCTGCTTCTAATTCTAAATGCACTATTATCTTGTTGTCCACCTAAAACTCTATAAGGAAAAGCATTGTCTGTACTGAGTCTATACACTTGAACTGTTGGTTGGTTTAAATAAGTGCTCCAATTACTACCTCCATCAAAACTTGTTTGTGCACCTCCATCATCAGCAACTATCATTCGTTGAGAATTTTCTGGATCTATCCATAAATCATGATGGTCTCCATGTGGCGTACTAATACTTTTAAAAGTTTTCCCTCCATCAACACTTTTCATAAAATTCACATTTGGACAATACACGGTATTTTCATTTTTTGGGTCTACAAAAACTTTGGTATAATACCAAGCACGTTGACGAATATTATTATCTGTACAAACGTTTGTAAAAGTTTCTCCACCATCATTACTCATAAATAAACCACCTTTTTCATTTTCTAGTAAAGCATAAATTTTATCTGTGTTAGATGGAGCAATAGCAACACCTACAATTCCCCAAGTGCCTTTTGGCAAACCTTTTTTTGTTGAAATGTTGGTCCAAGTGTCACCACCATCAACACTTTTATATAAACCACTTCCATCACCTCCACTTTCCATACTATGTGGGGTACGAATTACACGCCACATACCTGCATATAATACTGAATGATTTCCAGATTCCATAACTAAATCACTACATCCAGTTTGATTATTTACATATAATACTTGTTTCCAAGTTTTACCACCATCAATAGTTTTATAAACACCACGTTCGTTATTTGGACCAAACAAATGCCCCATTGCAGCAACTAAAACGATATCTGGATTATTAGGATGAATTACAATTCGTATAATATGACGAGCATCTTTTAAACCTAAATTCTTCCAAGACTTTCCTCCATCATCACTTCGCCAAATTCCGCCTAACCCTTCACTAACATTCCCACGTAAACTATTTTCACCCTCGCCCACATACATAATATTTTCACTACTTGGGGCAATAGCAACACTACCTATACTTCCACCAAAATATTTGTCTGAAATATTTTTCCAATTACTACCTGCATCAGTAGTTTTAAACACACCACCACCAGTTGCACCAAAAAAGAATGTGTTTTTGTTTTTAAAACTTCCAATAACTGCAGCACTTCGCCCACCTCTAAAAGGCCCAATGAGCCTATATTTTGTTTGAGAAAATAAAATAGAATCAGAATTGTTTACATCAACTGTATTTGTAGTAGTACTAGTTTTTTTCTTTTGAGAAAAAGAAATGGTAAGCGTAGTAAAGCTTATTAATAAACAGATAAGTTTTTTCATCAGTTAAATTTTGAAATTTAAAACTAAGTAATTATTGCAAGATTTTATTTTAAATATGATGACATAAAAAAAGAGGCTGTCTCAAAAGTCCGAGACAGCCTCTTTTTATTCGGAGAGGTGATGGAAAAAATTTTCATACAGGCAATTCTCAGAGCCTTCATTTTGCTTTTAAGTCAACCTCTTGCTTTTTTTAATTAAACTTTATTTATCTCTTAATATAGGTAAAACACCACTCATGTCTCCAATAACATTAATCAATTCATTACCTGCAGGTAAAACTATTTTAGTATTGTTTTGTAACGAAGTTTCTAAGGCTTCTAATTTTCTTAATAGTTGTGCGTTACCAGTAAAGTATTGATCGGCTGCTTCGTTAACTAATTTAATAGCTTCAGCTTCGCCTTCTGCGTGTAAAATTTTAGATTGTTTGTACCCTTCTGCTTCTTTAATTTTTGCACGTTTAACGCCATCTGCAACAGTTTCAGCAGCAGTTGCAGAATCAATAGCTGCAATTTTTTCGTTCTCTGCTTTTACTACTTTATTCATAGTTTCCTGAACATCTTTTGGCGGATCTATTTCTTTTAATTCTGTTCTAACAATTTGAATGCCCCAGCTAGTTGTTTCTTCGTGTAAGGTTCTGTAGAGTTCTGCATTTATTTTTCCTCTTTCACTATTTGCAGATTTTAACGTAAGTGTACCAATAATATTTCTTAGTGTAGTTCTTGCTAAGTTTACGATTTGCCATTTATAATTATTTACATTGTAGATAGAACCCTTTACACTTTCTTCATCGGACTTTACCTTAAAATAAACCTGAGCATCTACCCTAGCATTTAAATTATCGTTGGTAATAATTTCTTGTGGTTCTGCATCTACCATTTGTTCGGTAACATTTACAATAAACATTCTATCAATGATTGGAATAATCCAATGAAAACCAGGATTGGCAAAAGAGGAATATTTACCTAATCTTTCTATTAAAGCTCTTTGTGTTGGACGAACAATTTTTACTCCCCACAAAAAGAAGAGAATAAGTATTATAATTATTAAATATGTTGTATTCATGGTTTGATTTTTTTGATAAAAGCAAGATAACTAAAATAGTTGATTGAAACTAAACATAATAAAGTTGATTTAATATTGTTAGAAAATAAAACATTTTCTTTTTGCCGAAAAAATTGTAGTTGTAGTATTACTTTTTTAATGAAACGCTTATGTAGTATAGCTTCTACGTAAATAAAATTATATTTTTTAAATACAATATTGTTCCTAATATTCAGTTACTTTTAATAGAATTAAATCTTTTAAAATGAAAATATTAGTCGCCGACGACCATGCTATTTTTAGAAGAGGATTAATCGCCTTATTAAATGACGAAATTCAGGGGCTGGATTTTGATGAGGCAGGGAACGGTAAAGAATTAATTGAAATGGCATTAAAAAATAAATATGGTGTAATTATTTCGGATATTAATATGCCAGAAAAAACCGGATTGGATTGTATTAAAGAATTAAATAATTTAAAAATCACTACACCTATTTTGGTACTTTCTATGCATAGTGCAGTTGAGTATGAGTTGAGGGCTTTAAGAGTAGGTGCTTTTGGTTATTTAAATAAAGAAAACACATCTGAGTCAATTACTGGTGCAGTAAAAAAAATTATTGGAGGAGAAAAATATTTTTCAACCAATGCGTTAAATATTAGTAAAACGTCAAAAAAAATTGGTACACAAAAACAATTACACCAAAAGCTATCTGATAGAGAGTTTGAAATTTTTAAAATGATGGTCAAAGGATTTTCAGGAAATGATATTTGTGAAAAATTACATTTAAAAAAATCTACAATAAGTACTTTTAAAAAAAGAATTTTTAATAAAATGGAAAGATTTAATATTCCTGAACTAACTAAATACGCCTTGGAAATGGGTATGGTTTAATTCTATGCTTTGGTTAGTTTTAAATTTTTGTAATTATTATGATTCAATAATCTTGTCCAAATTTGTGTAGCATTTGGCTTAGCTAAATCTTTATTCTTATTAAAGTATTTTGAAAAAACTTGTAATTGGGGTTGATCGATAAAGTTTTTTTCTGGTTGTATAGATAAAGGATAATCTTTCCACCATTGCCCTGCAGCCCAATATGAACTTCCTATATTATTTAATTTAAGGTAAGTTAAAAAATTATTCATCACATTCAACCATTTAGTATCATTTTTTGGCACTCCAAATTCTCCAATAAAACCGTTTAAATTATTTTTTTGTAACCATTCTACAAAAGGTTTTACTCTGGTTACTCCTATCATTTCATTAGCTCCATCTTTAACAAAGCTGTAAGAATATCTTCCAGAAAAATTATAGTCGAAATAGCAATGAGCATTAAACAACAGTTTATCAGATGGGTCTTTTAATTCTTTTAGATTATCATTATAAGTAAACCAGGTTGCTGCATTAGAATAGTTGTTGCCTTCAATAAGTAAAATGGTATTTCTATCAACTGTTCTTATTCCAGAGATTACATATTGTAAGGTATTTACCCAAATGCATGATTGCATATTAGCTGGTTCTGCCATTAAAGAATATGCATAAATATTGGGTTTAAGTTTTAAAGCAGCAGCCATTTTAACCCAAAAATCTTTTAAATGCCAGGCTGTAACTTCTGATTCTCCTACAACATAGTCAATACAATTTTTTTGATATTTACCAAAATTCTGCAAGACAATAGTTACTTCAATTTTTCTATCATTACAGTCATCAATAAAATTGCTGATATAGATTAATTCTAACGAATCTAATGGACCTCCTAAAACCCTTTGTACCCGTTCCCATTTTATAGGCAATTGAATCAGGTCAACACCCTTTGCAACAAAATAATCAATATCTATTTCTTTAGGGTAAGTATAATCTACATTAATAGTTCCTGGTAAATTATTTTCTCCAAATTCTGCACCACAAAGTGTTATACCATATTTTAAAGGTATTTCTTGAGAAAATAATGAAGTAGGAGATACTGCAATAAAAATTATGCAAAAGCATAGCACAGTTTTGGATAGGATTGTTTTCATTTTGCGTTGATTAGACACGGGTTTACGCAAACGGTTGACAGGATTAAAATCTTTTAGGGAGAACAAAACTATTTGTCTTCAACCTACTACACAATACCTTAAACGAGGGCGTTTAATTAAGGGGGAAATTATTACAGCAAAAATGAAGGCTTATAATGACGAGATAGATAATTTTATACTTTATCAACTTCTAAATTAAAAATTTTTTTTTCAAGCCTAAGTAATCTGGCCCAAACAGGTTGTATAGTATTTTCTTTTAATTCTTGATTTTTATTAAAGTATTTACTAAGAAGAATTAACTGAGGCTGATCGTTATAATTTTCTGGTTGTATAGATAATGGATAATCTTTCCACCATTGTCCAGCAGCCCAATAACAACCTCCAACATTATTTCTGTGAATATATTCTAAAAAATTATTCATTACATTGAACCATTTAGTATCATTTTTAGGTACTCCAAATTCTCCAACAAACCCATTTAGTTTATTTAATTGCAACCAATCTACAAATGGTTTTACTCTGTCAACACCTGTTAATTCAGTTGCCCCATCTTCAATAAACATCTTTTTATATCTTCCAGAAAAATCATTGTCGAAATAACAATGAGCATTGAATAAAAGCTTATTCGAGGGGTCTTGTAAATTTTTTAGATCATCATTAAAAGCCATCCAAGTGGCAGCGTTTGAGTAATTGTTGCCTTCAATAAGTAAAACAGTATTTCTATCTACTGTTCTTATTCCAGAAATAATATATTGTAAGGTATTTACCCAAATGCAAGAGTTCATATCTGAAGGTTCTGCCATTAAAGAAAAAGCATAAATATTGGGTTTAAGTTTTAAAGCATCAGCCATTTTAACCCAAAAATCTTTTAAATGCCAGGCAGTGACTTCTGATTCTCCTACAACATAGTCAATACAATCTTTTTGATATTTACCAAAATTCTGTAACACAATAGTTACTTTAATTTTTCTATCGTTACAGTCATCAATAAAATTATTGATATAAATTAATTCTAACGAATCTAATGAACCACCTAAAACCCTTTGTACTCTTTCCCATTTTATAGGCAATTGAATCAGGTCAACACCCTTTGACACAAAATAATCTATATCTGTTGCTGTAGGGTATGTATAATCTTCATTAATTTTTCCTGGTAAGTTTTGCTCTCCAAATTCTGCCCCACAAAGCGTAATGCCATACTTAGGGGTAAGGTTTTGTGCTTGAATATTTTCAAAGCAAAGCTGGCATAGGCCTAATGCTACAAAAGTTAAAAACTTATTCATTTAGGGTATAATTAAACTTCTATGCAATTTAATTACATAAACAATAATTAATTTGTTTGTGAATAATATTAATTTTTTAATAACAATATTTTTTTATGTGAATAGAGTTTAACAAGCATTGCAAGCTTAATTTTGCAAAATGAATGTTACAGACGATTTGCAGCAACGTTGGTGGAATTTGGAAGCTAAGCTTATGGATCGCTTTAATAAAAAACCAGACACTGAAGCAATTTTGTTTTTAATAGGTATGCAAGAAACGGGCTATATCACAAGTAAAATTACTAAAGAACAAAAGCAAGATTTAATGCATGTGGCTGTTTGTACTGTTTTAAGCAGTAGTGGTTATTATAGTTTAGAGTTGAAAGATGAAGAAGGATGGCCTCATTTTTCACAACTTAAAGAATTGCCAATTTTACATTTAATAGAACAAGAAAATTTTTTGAAAGACCACATTCTCCTTTACTTTGAACAACAAGGAATAATTTAATAAAACACAAGCTTCTATAAACATGAAATTTTTGTACAGAATATCCATTTATTTTTTTTTACTAGCAATCAGTTTTAGTGCAACTGCACAAAATAGTAAACCTCAAAATAAAGAAACCATTATTGAAATTACTACAGATCTTGGTGTAATGAAAGCAAGGTTATATAATAACACCCCATTGCATAAAGAAAATTTTATCAATCTAATTAAAAAAGGATTTTATGATAGTTTATTATTTCATAGAGTGATTAGTGGTTTCATGATACAAGGTGGTGACCCCACCAGTAAAAATGCAGATAGTACAGCAATGTTAGGTTCTGGAGATGCACCTGAGTTGCCAACAGTGCCAGCAGAATTCAGAAAAAAATTGATTCATAAAAAAGGTGCATTAGCAGCAGCAAGAGATAATAATCCAGAAAAGAAAAGTAGCAATTGCCAATTCTACATAGTTCATGGAAAAAAGACTGATACTGCACAATTAAACCCTGAAAATAGTTATACAAAAGAGCAAAAAGAAATTTATCAAAGAATTGGTGGAACGCCACGATTAGATCAGAACTATACCGTTTTTGGAGAAGTTTTTGCAGGAATGGATGTAATAGATAAAATTGCAGCATCCCCTACTAGTTCAATGGATAGGCCTAAGCAAAATGTTAGAATGAAAATTAAAATTATCAATTAAAAAAATAAACACATGAATTTTCCAGCAGAATTACGTTACACAAAAGATCATGAATGGATTTCTTTAGATGGCGATATAGCAACCATAGGTATTACTGAATTTGCACAAAGCGAATTAGGAGATATAGTTTTTTGTGATATTGATGCAGTAGGAAAAAGCTTTGCTGCTGGTGAAGTTTTTGGTAGTGTTGAAGCAGTTAAAACAGTTAGTGATTTATTTTTACCAATTAATGGAACCGTTACAGAAATGAATGCTAACCTAGAAAAAAATCCAGAGTTGGTAAATAATGAACCATATACTGGTGGTTGGATGATTAAAATGAAAGTTGATAATGTTGCTGATCTAGAGGGTTTAATGTCGGCTAATGATTATGCTGCTTTGGTAGGCTAAACTTAAACTAGGTTTTGATTTTATATTATATAATATTCCCTTTTTTCTTTTTACTCTCACTACTTCCTTTAAAAGTATTGTATCTATTAAGTGATGCCATTTATTTTTTAGTTTATTATGGTTTTGGATATCGGAAAGATGTTGTGTTTTATAATCTTTCTATTGCTTTTCCAGAAAAAAGTGAACAAGAACGAATAAAAATTGCTAAAGAATTTTATGGTTTATTTATTGATACATTTATCGAAACCATTAAACTTATTTCTATTTCAAAAAAACAATTTCAAAAAAGATTTGAATTTGATGCAAGTGTTTTAAACGAGTTACAAAAAACCAATCAACCCATACAGTTACATACAGGTCACTTTTTTAATTACGAATTTATTAATCTAGGGTTTGCAATTAATAAGGGTCAATATACTTGGTTGGGTATATATTCTGCGTTAAGTAATATGGCTTTTAATAAAATAATTTTTGATATGCGTTCAAAGTTTGGTACAACGCTTATTTCAACAAAAGAATTTAAAACTTCATTTCATAAATTCACATCAAAACCATATTTACTTGGTTTAGCTGCTGACCAAAGCACTAGTAACCCAATGAGTGCTTATTGGATAAATTTTTTTGGAAGGAAAACTGCTTTTATTAAAGGGCCAGAAAAAGGAGCTAAAGCAATCAATACAGCTGTAATGATGGTGTACATTTATCCTAAAAAAAGAGGATATTATAAAATGGAAGCAAGTTTATTAACTACAGAACCCAATAGTTTACCACATGGTTTTATAACAAAATCTTTAGCAAATCTTTTAGAAGAAAAAATTAAAGAACATCCAGCAAATTATTTATGGAGTCACAGAAGATGGAAGCATGAATATGATGCAGAAAAATATAAAGAACTTACAATAGATTAGTTTAAATATTTTCCAACTATAGGTACTCTTCTACCCACACCAAATGCTTTTGGTGAAATTCGAATGATTGGACAAAATTGATTTCGTTTATATTCATTTGTATTCACCATTTTTAAAATTCTATCAACTAAATCAGTATCAAACCCTAAAGTTTTTATTTCATTTGGTCCTTTTCTTTTTTCAATATATTGATATAGAATTTTATCTAAAATTTCATAATCTGGCAAACTATCACTGTCTTTTTGATCTGG
>JAYVBS010000019.1:0-2015 GCA_043750315.1 Chitinophagaceae bacterium | reverse complement strand
TTTGGTTGTTACTTTTTGTTGTTTTTGCAGAGACTGGATTTTTTGCAGGATTCTTTTTTCCGGGTGATAGTTTGTTATTTGTGGCAGGTATTTATAATAAAGATTTAGTTTAAGTTTATTTTCCTTTTATTCAAAATGATTTTATGCAACTATTGTTATTATGGTTTTTAATAGCTGTCGCTGGAATTTTAGGCAACTCTTTTGGATATGCATTTGGAAGAAGAGTTGGACCTGCCATGTATAATTGGAAGGATAATTTTTTCTTTAAAAAGAAATACCTCATTCAAGCCAATGAATTTTATGAAAAACATGGCGGTGGAGCTATTGTCTTTGCTCGTTTTTTACCTTTTGTAAGAACTTTTGCACCAATTGTTGCAGGTATTGTAAATATGGATAAAAAGAAGTTTACATTTTTTAATATTATTGGATGCATGACATGGGTTTTTCTGATGTTGTTTGCTGGTCATTATTTACAAAAATGGATTTTAAATCAATTTCAATTCGACTTAAAAAAACATTTAGAACTAATTGTTTTAGGCATAGTTTTAATTACAACAGCACCTGTATTGATTAATATATTTTTTAATAGAAGGAAATCTTAACCATCTATACTTTAAAGTCAAGTTGAGTTTTATGCTATCAGCTGATTTATTATATCAAATTTCTTTAACACAAGTCAATGGAATTGGTCCCGTTCAATCTCGTTTATTAATTGAACAATTTTTAACTGCCGAAGCAATTTTTAAATCTAAGAAAAAAGAGTTAAGTGCTGTAGAAGGTATTGGAGAAATAAAAGCTAGCCAGATTAAATCGTTTAATGATTTTAAAATTGCTGAAGATGAAATTAAGTTTATAGAAAAACACCATATTCAGCCATTGTTTATTTCAGATAAACAATACCCGCAAAAATTATTGAATTGCTACGATACTCCTGTTTTATTGTATTACAAAGGCAATGCAGACATCAACAATCAAAAATCTGTAAGTATTATTGGAACAAGAAATAATACAGAATATGGCAAAAGAATTACTGAAGAATTAATTGAAAATTTAAAAGAACAACATGTTACAATTTATAGTGGGCTAGCTTTTGGCATTGACGCTATTGCACATAAATCTGCCCTAAAAAATAATTTACAAACCATTGGAGTTTTAGCTCATGGACTACATTCAATATATCCTCAACAACATAAATCTTTGGCCAAAGAAATGTTACAAAATGGAGGATTATTAACTGAATTTACAAAAGATAGTAAAGCAGAAAAGCACAATTTTCCAAGAAGAAACAGAATCGTTGCAGGCATTTCAGATGCAACAATAGTTATTGAAACTGATGTTAAAGGAGGAAGTATGATAACTGCAGAACTAGCTTTTAATTATAACAAAGACTTATTTGCAGTGCCTGGTAGAATTACAGACAATAAAAGTAGTGGTTGTTTAAAACTCATTCACCAAAACAAAGCAATATTGCTTTCGAATGCTCAACAACTTATTGAAAATTTAGGATGGGCTGAGCCTTTGAAAGTGAAAAAATCACAAAGAATACTATTCCCAGATTTAAGCTCAGAAGAAAAAGTTTTGGTTGATATTTTAAAACAAAAAAATCAAGTTTCTATCGATGAAATTTTTTTACAGAGTAAATTGAATAGTAGTTCAATTGCTGCAGCTTTACTTAATTTAGAATTACAAAATATTCTAATTTCATTGCCTGGTAAAATGTATCAATTACTTTAATTTGTTTCAAACCATACCAGAGTTTTATTGTTCGGGTCTGCATTATAATTGATAAATAACTCCTCTCCTTTTTCAATATTTTTTACAGTTTTTATAGTCATAATTTTGAATTCAAAATCCATTTCATAATCACAATTTGCAGAATAAGAATGATTGTATAAAGAAATATATCCTAATCCTAATGCACGTTTTTTTCTTTTCTTTCCCCATTCAAATAAATAATCAAATAACAATGTTTTTTCAATATTATAAACTTCTTTAACTGGAAAAACTATAACAGG
>JAYVBS010000018.1:0-4722 GCA_043750315.1 Chitinophagaceae bacterium | reverse complement strand
GCATTATATGCTGCCTTAAACTTCAATAATAACAAGGGGTTTAATATGGAGTTGGGAGCAAGATTTAATCGTCATTCTGTTTACGGAAATAATATGGTGTTTAATTTTAATCCATCTTATCAAGTAAATGATGATGTGAAAGTTTTTGCTAATATTTCATCTGGATATAAAACACCATCATTATATCAATTATTTAGTGAGTATGGTAACAAAAATTTAAAACCAGAAGTTTCTCTAAATACTGAAATTGGATTACAATATTTATTTGATGATAAAAAAATAAAAACGCAATTAGTATTGTTCTCTAGAAAAGTACAAGACGTACATTTCTTTTATTTTAATACCAGCACATTCCAAGCTCAGTACATTAATCAAGATCAACAAAAAGATTATGGTGTAGAGTTTGAAGCTAGCTTTCTTCTTTCAAAAAATACCACTTTAAAAACTTTTTATACTGCAGTTGATGGAAATATTAATACCAAAAAAGCAAATGGTAAAGACACTAGCTATAATAACTTATTGCGTAGACCCAAAAATAGTTTAGGCATAAATCTTTCAACTAAACTTTCAAAAAATGTAAGTGTAACAACCAACTTAAATTGGTTTGGACCAAGAAGCGATGCATACTACAACAGCAATACATTTAAAACAGATTATGTAACATTAACAAGCTATGCTTTATTAGATGTTTATGTTGAATATGCTTTTAATAAAATGAATTTGAAAGCATTTGTAAATGCAAGAAACATTACCAATACTTCTTTCACAGAAATCAGTGGTTACAATACTTTGGGAAGAAATATATATGGAGGAATTAGAGTAAATTTCTAAAATCAATCCAACACAAAAATGAAATACCCTGAAATTAGTTTTAGGGTATTTTTGTATAAAGAAGGGTATGGAAAAAATTTGTCAAAGTTGTAAAAAAATATTTGAATGCAAGGTAGATGATATTGAAAACTGTGATTGTAATTCCATACAACTAAATTCAGGTGCAATAGAAAAAATCAAAAAAGAGTTTGAAAGTTGTTTATGTTTTGATTGTTTAAAGCAGTATGAAAAACTTCTTACTTCCTAATCATTAAACAACAAGAAACGCCAAAAGGAAAATTGAAATATTTGAGTAATGTTTTTTCTTGTAAAAATATTTTAAAGAAAAATTTATTTAAAATACCTTCTGCATTAAATCTAGAAAAATCACTTTTTGCAGCTGTGGTTTTTAATTTATTTTTTTGAAAGGGCCAAAGAAGAATTCTAATCGTTGCGATAGGTATAAAAAAGAAAAAATTGAAATAAGATTTGAATACTACTCTTGAATCATCAACTTTAAATAAGGTTCTAAATAGATTTATTTTATATCTTCTAAAATGATGATTCACCACATCGTGTTCACTCCACAATAACAAAAATGCAGGAACTGTAGCAAAAACAAAACCATCTTTTTTACAAACTCTCAACATTTCTGAAGCAGCCAAACAATCATCATCAACATGTTCAATAACATCGAAAGCACAAACTAAATCGAAGCTTTCATTTTCAAAATCTAATTCAGTAATAGAGCCTTGTTGTGTAGTAATTTGTAATTGTTCGTTTAAAAATTTGCAACAATCTTCATCATATTCAATTGATGTAACCTCTCCAAACTCTTGTAGCATTAATGTTCCAGCACCAGTTGCAGTGCCAATATTTAAAATTTTTAATGGAGAGGTTGGATTAATTTTTCTTCGAATTAAATCCTCAAGAATTTCTTTTCTAGCAGTAAACCACCAATGTTTTTTTTCTAAAGTATAATAATCTTTGTAATACTGCTTGTCCATTTAGTATTAAAAGTTAAAATAACAAATGTGGTTTAGCTTCTGCTTGACCTGCATTGGTGACAATTACAAATTCGGGTCTAAACTCTTTTAAATTATTTGCACCACCATAAGAAAGTGCAGAACGAACACCATCTAATAAACCTGCTACTACAAATTTTACACCTCCTTTAAATGGAATAACTGTAGATTCTCCTTAAACATTTCTTTGATCTTGGCCATGAACACTTTTCGTTTCTAAAGATGCAGCACCTCTATATCTTTTATATAAACCATTTGGTTTTTCAATTACTTGTCCAGGAGCTTCTTTTGTTCCTGCAATTAATGAGCCCAACATCACACAATGAGAACCAATGGCTAAAGCTTTAGCAATATCTCCACTAGTTCTAATTCCCCCATCTGCCATAACAGGAATATTTGCTACTTCTAAAATTTGTTGTAAGCAAGTAACATTTGGTACTCCAAAACCTGTTTTGACACGAGTTGTACATAGTGAACCACCACCTACACCAACACGTAAACCATCGGCTCCCCAATATTCTAAATCTTGGGCAGCTTTAACACTTGCAATGTTGCCTGCTATGATATCTATGTGATTTGGTAACATAGATTTTAATTTATAAATCGCATCTTTTACATTTTCATGATGTCCATGAGCAACATCTATTAAAATAATATTTGCACCTGCATTTACCAAAGCCCCAGCTCTATCAGCAAAATCTCCATTAGCTCCAACTGCTGCCATAACTGGAATTTGCTTGGTTTCAATGCCCGAGTTGTACCAAATTTTACTTACAGAATCATTGTACAAAGCATTAACAACGTTAGTTACTTCTTTAGCTTGATGCTCTACACTCATAAATCTATGAATACAGCCAACACCACCCATCTCTGCCAAAGCAATGGCCATTTTGCTTTCACAAACAGTATCCATACAACTTGCAACTAAGGGAATACAGAGTTGATAATTTCTAGAGACTTTTGTTTTTAAGCTAATGTTTTTTCTTGATGCAACCGATGAAAATGCTGGCACCAATTGAATATCATCATACGTAAGAAAATGTACTTGCATTGTAACAGAAATTATAATTTAAGGAGGCGAACACTTTAAAATCTTTTACAAATATGCAGCTTTAATTTAAGCCCCAAAAGCACTTATATTAGTTGTGAATATCTTCACAGCAATTGCCAATAGAATAACACCAAAAAATTTTCTTACAGCAATTAAACCAGCCCGTCCTAAAATTCTCTGTATCAGGGTTAAAGAAATTAAAACTAAATAAACAATAATCAAATTAATTAATATAGCTAGCAATATCATGTATTGATTTTTATCACCTTTATGAAAAGTAGCTTTTAAACTCATAATTGTTGTTAGTGTACCAGAGCCTGCAATTAGTGGGAAAGCAATGGGAACCAATGTTCCAGATTTAGGGTCTGTATCAGGTTTAAAAAAATCAATGCCTAATACCATTTCTAACCCAAGAATAAAAATTACAATAGAGCCCGCTACTGCAAAAGAACTTACATCTACGCCAAGCAAAGCCAAAAAAGGTTCACCAATAAAAAAGAAAGCGATCATTAATGCACCAGAAATTAAGGTAGCTTTTCCAGAATTTAAGCCACCAGCTTTTTCTTTATAAGTAATTAACATAGGTACAGAACCAACAATATCTATTATAGCAAAAAGTGTAAAAGTGAGTGTAAGTAAAATTTCTAAATTGAAATTCATATGTGTTAGTTTATTGCAATTTAAGTAATACAAACAATTAATCGTATTGCAATAGTTAACTTTGTAAAAATTATTTAGAGTTGATAGATCAAAATAAGAAAATAAAAACAGATGAACGTGCTGTATTGGTTGGTGTGATTCAAAAAGATCAAAGCATTGAACAAGTTAATGAGTACCTAGATGAATTGGCATTTTTAGCAGAAACTGCTGGTGCAATTACTATTAATAAATTTACTCAAAAACTAGAAAGACCAGATAGTAAAACTTTTGTAGGAAAAGGAAAACTTGAAGAGATTGCTAATTATGTAAAAAATAAAAATATTGATTTAGTAATTTTTGATGATGAACTTACGGGCTCTCAATTATTAAATATAAGTACCGAACTTAATGTTGTAACAATTGATAGAAGCGATTTAATTTTAGACATTTTTGCTCGAAGAGCAAGAACAGCACAAGCTAAAGTTCAAGTAGAATTGGCACAATATCAATATTTATTACCTCGATTAAGAGGCATGTGGAAACACTTAGAAAGACAAGGAGGTGGTATTGGAACAAGAGGGCCTGGTGAAACTGAAATTGAAACAGACAGACGTATTGTTAAAGATAAAATTTCGTTACTCAGAAAAAGATTGGCAGATATTGATAAACAAAATTTTACTCAACGTAAAGAAAGAGGCGAATTTATTCGTGTAGCTTTAGTAGGTTATACCAATGTGGGCAAAAGCACACTGATGAATACTTTGAGCAAGAGTGATGTTTTTGCAGAGAATAAATTATTTGCAACATTAGACACTACAACACGAAAAATAGTTTTTGAAAACACCCCTTTTTTATTGAGTGATACTGTTGGTTTTATTCGCAAACTTCCGCACCACTTAATTGAAAGTTTTAAAAGTACTTTAGATGAAGTAAGAGAGGCAGATATTTTGTTACATGTTGTAGATATTTCTCATCCTCAGCATGAAGACCAAATTGGTACAGTAAACAAAACACTGCAAGAGTTAAAAGCATTTGATAAACCCATTCTCACCATCTTCAATAAAATTGATTTATACGAAGAAAAAAATTTTGATGATTGGTTAAGTGAAGATATAAAACAAGATATTCATAAAGAGTTGCAACAGAAATGGAATAACATTACCGAAGGCAATTGCATTTTTACTTCTGCAACAGAAA
>JAYVBS010000017.1:0-2017 GCA_043750315.1 Chitinophagaceae bacterium | reverse complement strand
GGTATTGGAACTTTATTGCAAGATGGAATTGGTGATACCATTAGAGTTTCTTTAACTGAAGATCCAGAATTTGAAATTCCTGTTTGTGTAGATTTGGTGAAGCTGAATGAGGTAGTTACAAAGTCAGCAGAGTCAGTGAGTCTGGAAGACGGAAAGTCAAAAGTAAAATTTAAAAACAGTTTAACAGAAAACACCAAACACCAAACACCAAACACTAAATTTCATGTTCCAATTGTTATTACAGATTTCATGATGACTGAAACAATTACTCATAAAGACTTACAAGCAATTGGTTATACTTATAATGAATCAACAGATAAATGGAATATTGCTGATGCTGCAGCTGATTTTATTTATACTGGAAATAAAATTTTAGACTTTGCTTTACCTGGAACTTTAAAAGTTATGGTAGATGCAGCCTCCCTAATTCCTCCAAAGGAGGGACTTTTAAGTGAAGAAGAATTTTACAAAAAATACTTTCCACTTTATCAAGGCAATGAGTTTCTAACTCATAACTCTAAACTCATAACTCATAACTCTAAACTAAATTTTATATCTCTCGATGTAAGCAAAGATGTTTCAGAAATAATTGAAGCCACAAAAAACAATGAGTCAGTTGTTTATGTAATTTATTCTAATGCAAACAATGGAATGCAGCAATGTAGGGCTTTTGCAAGAGAATTGTCTTCTAACAAAATTAACCATCCTATTGTTATTGCAGTAGAAAGTCATCATTCCAGTATCGATGAACAACTGATACATTTTGCACAACAAGCAGGTGCTTTATTTTTAGATGGTATTGGAAATGGTATTTGGTTAATGAACGATCCATCAAAAATCATTAATCAAAAAACAAAAGGCAGAACTTATTTGCCTGTCAATAATAATCACCAGTTTTTAAACAATACTTCATTTGGTATTTTACAAGCTACAAGAAAAAGAATTTCAAAAACAGAATATATTAGTTGTCCAAGTTGTGGAAGAACATTGTTCGACTTACAAGAAACTACAGCAAAAATTAGGAATAGAACCAACCATTTAAAAGGATTAAAAATTGCTATTATGGGTTGCATTGTAAATGGTCCTGGAGAAATGGCTGATGCAGATTTTGGCTATGTAGGTAGTGGTATTGGAAAAATAACTTTATACAAAGGCAAAGAAGTAGTGAAGAAAAATATTGAAAGTGAAGTTGCTGTTGATGAACTCATCAACTTATTAAAAGAAAATGATGCTTGGATAGAGCCGAGTTAAAAAGATAGATGAAATTTACTAACTTCGGTTCTTTAAAATTCAGACTTCTTAAGATTTTAATTAAATTGTTATGAAAAATTTAATCATTTATTATTGTTTTGTTTTTATTCCAATTATTATTTTAGTGGGACTTGTGAAAACAAATAATATGGAGAGTAACAGGTTTGTCATATTGTTTTTTAGTTATGCCTTATTTTATAGAACAATTACAGATTATTATAGACTTTTGAGTAAAAATGTGATTAAAAAAAATGATTTTTGGAAACTATTTATTCCAGGTTTTAGAATCAAATATCTTAGAGAGTTGTATTTTATATAAATATCTAAAAAATAATCTTTCAAAGTCATTGCGAGGAACGAAGCAATCTCATGATTTTTTTATTTGGGAGACTGCTTCGTTCCTCGCAGTGACGATAAATAAAAAACTCAACAGATTTCTCAGGCAAGAACCTTCGAAATGACGAATAAAAATTTTACTTTTATTTCTTCCCTCTCACCAATTCAAAAGAATGTTGTATTTGCTCTTTAAGTTCTAGAGTACTTAAACCACCATCAATAATAATAGTATTCCAATGTTTTTTATTCATGTGATAACCCGGTAGGTAAAATGCAACTGTATCTTTCTCTTAATTCAAGAGCCAATTCAGGTTTGCATTTTACATTAAACTTTAATGGAGATTCATCTGTAGCTATTAACAAAAACATTTTATTGTTGATTTTATAAACCAAATTATCTGGTCCAAATGGTTGACAATCCTCAACTTCA
>JAYVBS010000016.1:0-22548 GCA_043750315.1 Chitinophagaceae bacterium | reverse complement strand
GGTAGAAACAGAATTGTTCGTAGAATTTTTGAATCTCTTGGATATACTGTTGAAAAGTTAGATAGGGTATTGTTTGCTAATCTTACAAAGAAAAATGTTAATCGTGGAAGATGGAGAATGTTGAATGAAAAAGAGGTTCGACTATTAAAGTTTATGAATAAATCTTTTATTAAAAAGATAAAGCCTACAGCTTGTATTGAGTAGTTGTTTGGTTGTAGGAAGAAATAAGAAATTTAGTAGCTTATAGTTTTTTAATAATAATTTTTCATTTTTTATATAATTTTTTTCAATTATTTAACGTCACTGCGAGGCACGAAGCAGTCTCACAAATAAAACATCATAAACTTCCAGATTTGACAACTTTCCGAAAGTTGTCAAATCTTTTTAAAAATAGAAATTGAAAGAGATTGCTTCGTGCCTCGCAAAGACAAATAAAATTGAGTTTATAAATTTAATTTTAAAGTTAATATTAACTCCAAACTATAAATTATTTTAATGCAATAAAGAATTCAACACCAACCATTCACCACTCACCATATATGAAATTTAAAGACCTCGACATTATTTTAGAAAATAAGCATTTTATTGCCATCAATAAACCTGCAGGCTTGTTTTCTGTACCCGATAGATTTGGAGTAGCAATATCTTTAAAACAAATTCTTGAAGAAAAATTTGGTAAAATATTTATAGTACATCGTTTAGATAAAGACACCAGCGGCGTTATATTATTTGCCAAAGATGCTGTTACCCATAAGGCTTTAAACGAAATGTTTGAGCTGAGAAAAATTGAAAAATATTATGTTGGATTAGTAATTGGTTCTTTATACAATCAAGCAGGAAAGATTGAATTGCACATGGCTGAACACAGTTTTAAAAAAGGAGAAATGGTAGTAAATCCAAGAGGAAAACTTTCATTAACTACTTATGAAGTGCTGAATGATTACAAACATTTTTCTTGGATAAAATTTCAAATTCATACTGGTCGTACTCATCAAATTCGTTTACATGCAAAACATATTGGTCATCCTTTAGTTTGTGATGATTTGTATGGAGATGGGAAACCTATTTTGCTTTCTCAAATAAAATCTAAATATAAACTCTCAAAAAATTTACTTGAAGAAACGCCTATTTTAAATCGTGTTGGTTTACATGCTTATCAACTGATTTTTGAATGGGATAATAATAAAATTGATTTAGTAGCTGAGCCACCTAAAGATTTAAGGGCTTTAATGCAACAATTAGATAAGAATGTAAGATAATTATGAATTATGAATGTTGAATTATGAATGAAAGTAAAAACAAACCAGAAACCAAAAACAATAAACGAGAAACAACAAACAAAACCAGAAACTAAAAGCTAAACCATCATTCCTTCAATCCTCTTAAAGCCTTGTGCAGCTTGTAATTCCTCCCAAAGAATTTCGTAAATAGTTAATGCAATAGGTATATTACTTTTTACAATTTCGTTTTGTATTTTAATACACTTACTTGCATTATAACCTTCAGCAACCATATTCAATTCTAGTTGTGCCGCTTTAACACTGTACCCTTTACCAATCATATTTCCAAAGGTTCTGTTTCTACTGTATAGTGAATAGCAGGTTACTAATAAATCGCCTAAGTATACACTTGCAGCATAATTAATTTTCTTTTGTTCTTCTTCAGTTTCTTTATTCCAAACCAATTGTTTTAAAAATCGAACCATTTCATCTGCAGCATTTGTAATATATACACTTAAAAAATTATCACCATATTCCAAGCCATGTGCAATGCCAGCACCTAGTGCATAAATATTTTTTAAAATGGCAGCATATTGCACTCCAATCACATCATGGTTAGTAACAATATTTAAATATTCTGTTTTAAAGTACTTGCCAATTTCTAAAGCTTTTGTTTCATCAATTCCACTAAATGTTAAATAGCTTAATTTTTCTGCAGCAACTTCTTCTGCATGGCATGGACCTAAAACTGTGTAATAATCATTTATACTAAAATCAAAATGTTCGGCTAAAAACTCATTCAATAATTGATTTTTTGATGGAAGAATACCTTTAATGGCAGAAACAATTTTTTTATTTTTAAAAGCATTTTTATCTAATTGTAATAATGCACTTTCTGCAAAAGCAGATGGTGTTGCAATTACTAAAACATCGCTATTGGCAACTACTTCAGCAATATTGTTGCTTAGTCTTAATTGATTGGTATTAAAATATGCTGAATGTAAATAGTGTGGATTATGCCTTCTTGTTTCTATAGTTTTTATGGTTTCAGCATTTCTTACCCACCAATTTAAAGAGTTGCCATTATCTGTTACTAATTTAGATAAAGCTGTTGCCCAACTGCCACTTCCAATCATTCCAAATTGCATTGTTGCTATATTTGATTATTACAAATGTAAAAGAATTTATAACTATTTCATCTCATAAATCATAGCATAAAATTTACAATAATACTATAACATGAAGAAACTATTTCGAATACTGTTAATGAGTGTAATATTTTTTATTTTTAGTTGTAAAGAAAAAAATAATTTACCAACAGTTGCATTTATTGATGCATTTGAAGACAATACTATTGCAAAAGCAAAACAAGGTTTTTTTGATGCTTTGAAAAAAAATGGATTTAGTGAAGAGCAAAAAACCATTAATGTTATTTATAGAAATGCACAAGGCAATATTTCTACACTTACACAAATTGTTCAATATTGTAAATCAGAAAAAGTAAATTTAATTGCTACGTGCCCCTCAATATCTACTATTGCTGCAATTCAAAATATTCAAGATATTCCAGTATTCATGATGGTTTCACCAAAACCATCACTCATGAAAATAAATGCAAAAGATGGAAATGCACCAGCTAATCTTTTTGGAGTTGGAGAAGATTTAAGTTATATCGATACTTCATTTGGATTAATTCAAAAATTATTGAATAAAAAACAAAAAATTAAGGTTGGAATGATTTTTAACCAAAGTGAACCTCAAAGTGTTGATGCATTAAATCATATAAAAACTTTAGCCCAACAAATGAATATTGAGTTAATTACTTTGCCTGTCAACTCAAGTGCAGAAACTCAGTTAGTCACTCAATCTTTGCTTTCAAAAAATATTGATGCTTTTTTTGCTAATCCCGATAACATAGTTTTTGCATCTTTTGAAACCATCATACAATCCTGCAATAATGCAAAAGTGCCAGTATTTACCAGTGAAGCAGGTTTAGTAGCTCGTGGTGCAGTTGCTGCTTATGGTGCAGACATGTATGCTTGGGGTTATCAGGTAGGTGAACAAGCTGCACAATTTTTAAAAACAAAATCTACAAAAGATTTGCAATGGCAAATGGTTGAAAAAAGAACCAAAGTGTACAATTCAAATGCTGCTCAACAATATGGAATATTTGTGGATGAAGGATTTGAGAAGATTGATTAGTTGATTGGTTTATATGTTTATTAGTTTAAAATTTAATTAGTTAATTGATTTATTTATTCCATCTTAAGACTGATTCTGCAACTCTTTTACCTAATGCTTGACCTTTTAATAAAAAAATTTCTTGTACAGGTTCTTTAAATGATTCTTCATTTGTAATTGCTGATGCTCCAAATGGAGATTGCCAATCGTTTCCACCAATCACTAACATTCCAAAAATCATCATTGAATGCAATAGACTTGTTTGAACTAATTCTTCACCAGATGAAATTCCCCCACCTGTAACAAAAACTGCTCCTATTTTATTTTTTAACACTTGATTTCTGAAAGGCCATTTTTTAATAAAGGCTAAAACTTCTGGTGCTGGATTGGCATTGTAAACAGGACTTCCAATAATAATAGCATTTGCATTAAATAAATCTTGTTCAGTTGTTTCTTCAATTCTTTTTATAACCAATGAAATACCATGTACAGATAGTACACCTTTAGCCACTGCTTCTGCTAAAGTTTTGGTATTATTTGTTTCGGAATAATAAGTAATTAAAACTTGATGCTTAGTTTGTGCAAATACATTGTAATTAAATATTAGTAATGTGAAAGTGATGAGTAAGTTCTTCATTCTTATTTTGTACATAAAAATATACATATTATTCAACATTCAACATTCATCATTCAAGATTATTTAACTCCTTCGCTTTACATTTGCACAAATTAATTTACTATGGCAGTAAGAGCAGATTTGTTTCAATCTCCAGATTATTATTTACTAGATGAATTATTAACAGATGAACAAAAACTCATCAGAGATACCGTTCGTAATTATGTAAAAAAAGAAATTTCCCCAATCATAGAAGACTATGCAGAACGAGCAACTTTTCCTGAACATATTGTAAAACAAATGGGTGATCTGGGTTGTTTTGGTCCAACTTTACCAACAGAATATGGTTGTGGTGGTTTAGATTATATTAGTTATGGTTTAATGATGCAAGAGCTAGAACGTGGTGATAGTGGTGTTCGTAGCACTGCAAGTGTACAAGGTAGTTTGGTTATGTTTCCAATTTATGCTTATGGCAATGAAGCTCAACGAAAAAAATATTTACCAAAACTTGCCAGTGGAGAGTGGTTGGGTTGTTTTGGTTTAACAGAGCCTAATCATGGAAGTGACCCCAGTTCAATGCTTACTAATATTAAAGATGCTGGCGACCATGTAATTTTAAATGGTGCAAAAATGTGGATCAGCAATGCACCATTTAGTCAAGTTGCAGTAGTTTGGGCAAGAAATGAAGAAAGTGTAATTCAAGGCTTGATTGTAGAAAGAGGAATGGAAGGATTTTCAACACCAACAACACATGGAAAATGGAGTTTAAGAGCCAGTGCAACTGGTGAATTGGTTTTTGATAATGTAAAAGTTCCTAAAGAAAATATATTACCAAATGTAAAAGGATTAAAAGGTCCATTAGGTTGTTTAACTAAAGCTCGTTATGGTATTGCATGGGGTACATTAGGTGCAGCAATGGATTGTTACGATACCGCTTTACGTTATAGTAAAGAACGTGAACAGTTTGGCAAACCTATTGGTGGGTTTCAGTTGCAACAAAAAAAGTTAGCTGAAATGATTACTGAAATTACCAAAGCTCAATTGTTAGTTTGGCGATTAGGTGTATTAATGAATGATGGAAGAGCCACTCCACAACAAGTAAGTATGGCAAAAAGAAATAGTTGTGAAATTGCTACAAATATTGCTCGTGATGCACGCCAAATGCTTGGAGGAATGGGTATTACAGGTGAATATAGTATTATGAGGCATATGATGAATTTAGAAAGTGTAATTACTTACGAAGGTACTCATGATATTCATTTATTAATAACAGGAATGGATGTTACAGGCTTCAATGCATTTAAATAGTTGTATCCCTTATTTCAAGGGGTGTTGCTTGGTTAATTACTTACTACTTTTACAGCCCAGTATTATAAACCTATTGAAGTAAATGAAAAGTAGCGTTAAGAATTTTTGCATTATTGTTCTCCTTTTTTCTGTTACCTCTTGTAATAGAAAATCCATTTTTACAACAGACATAAGAAAAAATGTTGAGGATTTAAATTTGAGTTTAACCAAGCTTCAATATTACATAGATAATGATATTATTTTATCGAGGGAAGTAAGTAAAGACACAGGTAAAATTAATTCTGGCGTTTTTATATATCAGGATGGAAAATATTATCAGAATATTAAACTAAAAGCTAAAACTAGAGGTATTTGTACTGCTGTATTCCCAGACAGATTGCATATTTCTTTTGAAAAAGGCGATAATAAATATTTAGTATTTTCTACACCAAATTCTTTAAGAGAAGATAAAAATTATCAATTACTTGCAGATCCTTCATCAAGAAATGATGATCATATCATACAATACGACGGCAAGCTTTATAAATTATTTGTTGATAAAAATTGGCCCAAATTAGTTATTGGTAAAAAATTAATTAATAAGGAAAAATACGATGGCCGAATTATGAAAGGTCAAAGAGTAAAATAAAGTAATATTGCACTAGTCATTCAATTTTTGCAATGTCATTTTCTTCAACAACATCTTCAAGAAAAAACAATCTCTTTTTTTTAGTTGGATTAATGGGCTCTGGAAAAACCCATTGGGGCCAACAATTGGCCAAACAAAATAAGTACAAATTCTTAGATTTAGATCAGCAAGTTGAATCTAAACTAAACAACACTGTCTTAAAATTATTCAATGAATTTGGTGAAGATGCGTTTAGAAAAATTGAACATGAAACTTTAGTTAATTTATTTTCTCTGCCAGAAAAAACCATTATTGCCACTGGCGGAGGCACACCTTGCTTTTTTGATAATATGAATTTAATGAATCAGAATGGTATTACAATTTGGCTTAATGATTCATTAGAAAACATTTGTGAAAGATTAGAAAATCATAAAGCTGAAAGACCACTTATTGCACATGAATCAAATACACATTTAAAAAATACTATTGCTAAATTGTATCATGAAAGATTGCCATTTTATAATCAAGCTAAATATTCTTTAACTAGAATAGAAATAAGTATAGATTATTTACAAAATATCATTAATATTTATGCATAAAAAATTACTAATTGTAAGTGCATTCTTTGCAGTATTATCAGTAATTCTTGGTGCTTTTGCAGCCCATGCTTTAGCAGATGTATTAAGTTTAAAACAACATAAAACTTTTGAAACTGCAGCAAGATATCAAATGTATCATTCACTTGCTATGGCTTTGTGTTCTATTTTGTATTTACATAAGCCAAGCAAAATTATTGTTCAAGCAGCCATTTCTTTTGGTATTGGAATTATACTTTTTTCAGGATCTCTATATACTTTGGTATTTTTAAATTTATATAATGTAGAAGGACTTAAGTTTATTGCAGCATTAACACCAATTGGAGGTGTATGTTTTATTTTAGGATGGTTATTGATAATAAAAGCAGCCATAAAATGGTAATAATAAATAATGATTTAATATTTAATTATGGATATTAATTATAAGATTCTTTTAGTTACAGACGAAGTTAAATTGAGTAATGCAATTCAAGAGGAGTTGATTGCTGAGGGGTTTGAAGTTGATATAGTATTGGATGGATTAGAGGCACAAGAAAAATTCTTGAGTAACAGATACTCTTTGATTATCTTGGATATTAGTATTCACAATAAGAATGATTTTGAGATGTGTAAAATATTTAGAAAAACGAACACCAAAATTCCAATTATTATACTAAATGCTATGAGTGAAATTCAAATCAAAATTCGTGCATTTAATTTAGGTGCAGATGATTTTATTGTAAAACCGTTTCATTTTAAAGAACTCATTGCTAGAATAAAAGTTTTTTTTAAAAGAATTGATATTAAACATAACGAAAAAATTTTAAGTTATCGTGATCTAGAAGTTCATTGCGATAAAAAAACTGCTTATCGTAGAGGAAAAGAAATTCACCTTACTGTAAAGGAATTTACCTTATTACAATTGTTATTAGAGAATCAAGGCAAACCTACTTCAAAGCAAGAAATATTAGAAAAAGTATGGGATTTAAGTTTCGATACAGGAACTAATACAATTGAAGTATATATCAATTTTTTAAGAAATAAAATAGATAAACCTTTTGAACGAAAATTAATTTATACTAAATCGGGGTATGGCTATTTAATAAAATAATTATTTAATCTCTAGTCCATGCATCTCTTTCATCTGGACTAAATTTCCAAGGTGCAAAATTGTTTTCAATATTGCTAAACATGCCATTCCATTCTTGTGGTGCATTGCTTTCTTCCATAATTAAACTTCTTCTCAATTCAACAATAATTTCTAAAGGAGAAATACTCACTGGGCAGGCTTCTACACATGCATTACAAGTAGTACAAGCTCTTAATTCTTCAACAGAAATATAATCATGTAAAAGAGATTTATTATCTGGCACAAAACTTTTATTCAACTTAATATTTTTACTTACTTCTTCAAGCCTATCTCTGGTATTCATCATTATTTTTCTTGGGCTAAGTAATTTGCCTGTAATGTTTGCAGGGCAAGCAGCTGAACACCTTCCACACTCTGTACAACTATAAGCTTCTAATAAATTTCTCCAACTTAAATCAAAAATATCTTTTGCTCCAAAACTTGCAGGAGCATCGGCGTTAGTTGGTGCTAATTCTGGTTGCATGGCATACAAAACTTCTTTTTGAATAGCTGGCATATTATTCATTAAACCTTGTGGCTTTAAACGAGCAAAATATGCATTAGGGAATGCAAATAAAATATGTAAATGTTTACTGTAAGGCAAGTAATTTAAGAAAGAAAAAATGCCAATAATGTGTAACCACCAACAACATCTTTCAATTAATTCTAATGTATGAAAATTAAAACCATTTAAAAAAGGATGCAAATAATTTGAGATAACAAATGAACCAGTTTGTACTGTGGCATAATGACCATAATTATTTTGTTGTAATAAAGTATCACAAGCATTCATTGTTAAAAACAAGCTCATTAATACAATCTCTGTAATTAATATATAATTAGCATCAGAACGAGGCCAGCCATCTAAGTCGTTGCTTATAAATCTTCTTATTTTTAAAATATTTCTTCTTACTAAAAAAATTACACATGCAACCAAAACTAAGAAAGCAAGTATTTCGAAAAAATTAATTAGAAAACTATAAATATTACTAGAAACGATTTGGGTTAAAACTCTATGTGAACCAGTAATGCCATCAATTACAATTTCTATTACTTCAATATTGATAATTACAAAACCCAAGTAAACTGCCAAATGCATTATAGCAACTAATGGATTTTTAAACATTTTCTTTTGTCCAAAAGCAAGTAGAATCAAGTTTTTCCAACGTGCTGCTTTGTTATCATTAATTTTTTCATCTGTTCCTAACAAAATATTTCTTCTTATCACTAAAATATTTTTTGTAAATAAGAAAGTTCCAATTACAAAAAGCAACAAAAACAATAGTTGTGGTAGGTATTGCATTAGAATTAATTTTATAAAATTTATCCTTTAAGTTTATTCACCAAATCAATATACTGTTGCGTTGCATTTTCATTTGTAGTTCCTTTTAACTGATCCCAAGCATCGTGTTTAGCTTTAGCAACAAAATCAAAAGGATTAGATGGAGCTTCAGCAGTATTATCACCACTTGTAGCTTGTTTATATAATGAGTATAATTTTAGCAAAATTTCATTGCTTGGTTTTTCTGTTAATGATTTACTGTTTGCTACTGCAGTTTCAAATTGGTCTTGTAAATTCATAAGTAATTTTTGTAAAGTTAAATTTATTTTATTGTTCGCTTTCTAACATTTTTTTTCCTTTTTCTATTAAAGCTATATCATCAAAAGTTCTTTTTGGTAGGCGGACGAGTTGTTTAAGAACTTCAATTTTTTTAACTGCATTATTATTTTCTTCATAAGCATCTGCAAGTGTTAAATAGTTCAACACAAAATAAGGTTCTATTTTTTTGCATTTTTCTAAATATTTAATGCATTCTTCTAGTGAAGGTTTTGGTAAACCTCCATATAATGCACCAACAGCAATCTTTTTAAACCAATTTAATGTTACCATTTCGTAATGCCATTTGCCTTCAATAAAATTTGCTAATCCATGATTAGGATCAATAGAAAGTGCTTTATCTGCAAAAATTTTAATATCGTTCACAAGAGAAACCCTTTTCTTGTTTTCATCTTCTACTTCAGTTAATTTACCACTTACTAATGCTATTAAATAATATGAGTTAGCATTCGTACTATCTACTTTTAATGCTCTATTAGCAAATGCTAGTGCCGATTCGTAAAAAATTCTTTTATCGTTATTAGTTTTTTTTCTTGCACCAATATTGCAGTTTAATTCAGCAGATTTTTTTAAAGCCATGTAGTGATTAGGCTCATTCGTTAATATTTGTTTATAAACATTTAAAGCTTCGGGTTCTTTAAATTCTAATTCAAAATTTCTTGCATCTTTTAATAGCAAATCAATTTCTTGTGCATTAGAAATTGTAGAAAATAACATAAAAAAACTTAATACAAAACACTTCATTATTTAGTCTCTTTTAATTTGATAACTTACAGTAACATCTCCATTGATTTCATGAATTGGAGGATTCTTTTTAGTAATGCTAATGCTAACTTGTTTAATTTGATTAAAACGATTTAGAATATCTTTTGTAATGTTAACAACTAGATTCTCTAATAATTCTTTTGGCTTTTTCATATGAATAGATACTATTTCAAACAAAACCTCATAATTTATTGTATCATCAATTGTAATAGTTTCATCGTTTTGCAAAACGAACTGAACTGATAAGTTTACAATAAAATTTGTACCAATAATTTTTTCTTCGGGATATAAACCATGAAATGATTTAAAAACCAGATTTTCTAATTGAATTGAGAACATAAGCGAAGGTAAGTTATGCCAGATGGTCATTTTTTTAAAAACGATAAATATTTTGTAAATCTTTATACAAACAAATATTTTTTGGTAGAACTATTTTTGTAGGTCAATTTTACCACTATGAATCAACAACAACTCATTCATCAAATTTTCAATAAAAAAAGTTTTTTATGTGTTGGGTTAGATACTGAGTTAAAAAAAATACCAAAACATCTTCAAACCAATAAAAATGCTATGATTGATTTTAATAAATCAATCATAGATGCCACAAAAAATTATTGTGTTAGTTATAAAATCAATACAGCATTTTATGAAGCAATAGGGACAAAAGGATGGGAGATTATGGAAGAAACTTTACATTATATTCCAGATTCTCATTTTAAAATAGCAGATGCGAAAAGAGGAGATATAGGAAATACATCTGCACAATATGCCAAAGCATTTTTCGAAACTTTGCCATTCGATGCTATTACAGTTGCTCCCTATATGGGGGAAGATAGTATTAGACCTTTTTTGGAATATGAAAATAAAACAACCATAGTTTTAGGTTTAACAAGTAATTTAGGTGCCCAAGATTTTGAGATGCTTAAAACAGGAAATGAATTAATGTTTGAAAAAGTAATTTCAACAGTTTCAAAATGGGGAACAACAAATAATTTAATGTTTGTTGTTGGTGCAACTCAAGCAGAACAATTAAAATATATTCGAACGCTAATACCAGAACATTTTTTGTTAATTCCTGGAGTAGGTTTTCAGGGAGGAAGTTTGCAAGATGTTGTTAAGTATGGTTTGAATGATAAAGTTGGTTTATTAGTGAATGCTAGTAGAGCAATAATCTATGCAGGGGATGATGAAAATTTTGCAATAGAATCAACTGAAATTGCTAAACAATATCATTTTGAAATGACAGATTTAATGAAGAAATATTGTAAGAATTTGTAAATCTTAAGATAAAAACGTTTTGTTTAATATTTATTTTTAAATTTAAACCCTAAACTAATTGAACATGGTAAAATTTAATGACATTAAAATTGGCGATTTCTTAAGAGCAGAATATGAAGGTAAGTTTTGGGATGGAGAAGTTGTTTTACTAAACGGAGATGAAAAACAAGTTTGTGTAAAAACTGAAGTACAAGAGTTTTGGTTTGAAACTGATAAATTACAAGGTATTCCTTTAACTGATGCTGCTTTATTAAATATGAATTTTACTAAGCAAATTAATGAAGATGGTTCAGCTAAATATTCCAAAGGTCCTTTTAGATTGGTAACTCCAGAAAAAGGAAATTTCTCACATTTTGATATGTGGTATAGAGAAGATAGAAGACATAATCCAGATGTTCATTTTGTACATCAATTGCAAAATCATTATTACGATATGACTAAAGTTCATCTTACTGCTGACCCTGTTTAGATTTTTAAATTGAATTTATTGAATGCATCAAATCTTACACCTTCAACAAAATACAATTTCTTATCTCAATGAAGGTATAGGAGATGTAGTTATTTTACTTCATGGTTTTGGAGAAGACAAAGACATTTGGTTTCAACAAATCAATTATCTAAAATCTAAGTACCAAATAATTACTCCTGATTTACCAGGAACAGGAAATTCTACTTTAATTGATGGAGAGAATATTTCAATTGATGATTATGCCGTTTGGCTTTTTGATTTTCTTAAACATATTATTCAGCCTAAACGAAAAGTTGTTTTACTAGGTCATAGTATGGGTGGTTATATCACTTTGGCTTTTGCAAATAAATATCCTGAAACCCTTGTTGCATTTGGTCTAATACATTCAACAGCTTTTGCAGATAGTAAAGAGAAAAAGGAAACTAGAAAAAGAGCTATTGAAACAATTGAAGAATATGGTGCATTTGCTTTCATCAGAAACACAATTCCTAATTTGTTTTCAAAACAATTTAAAGAAAAACATTCCTCAGCAATTGAAGCATTAATAGAAAAAGGTAAAAGTTTTACTGTTGCAACTCTAATTCAATATTATCAAATAATAATGAATAGAAATGATAGTACTGAAATATTAAAAAATGTAGAAGTTCCTGTTTTGTTTGTTATGGGAGAGGAAGATATTGCTGTTCCAATACAAGATGTTTTACAACAATGTCATTTACCTAAAAAATCCTATGTACATATTCTAGAAAATGTTGGTCATATGGGTATGATAGAAGCTACAGAAAAGATGAATAATATTATTGATAATTTTATAATAGATTCTAGTATTCTTTAGTTTCAGAATCTCCATATTTATTAATCATTTTTTCTAAGAAGCTTGATGTAAAAGAAACTATTAGGCTGAATAATAAAGCACTTCCCCAACCAGCTACTTTAAACCCATCAACTATTTCAGAAGCCCAATAAACTATTAAAATATTAATAAATAGTAAAAACAATCCCAATGTAAATATCGTAATCGGAATGGTAAGTATAATTAAAATAGGTTTTACAAAACTGTTTAGTAAACCCAATACTAATGCAACCATCATTGCTGTTAAAGTACTATCAACAGTTACTCCTGTTAAAATATATGATGCCAATAAAACTGCTAAAGAAGTTAAAATGGCTTTTGTAAAAAATTTTATCATAATGCAATTTTAAATCACAACGAGTTCATAAAACTCATCTGGGTTTAAATATTTTTTTGAAAGTTCTTGCAACTCTTCAATTGTTACTGTTTTAATTGTATTAATAGCAAGTTTAAAATAGTCTTCTGTAAGGTTGTTTAATATATACGATTTCCAACGACTAATAATTTGAAATGGTCCATCTAAATCTCCAAGTATAGAACCAATCATATAATTGCGAACCAATTCTAGTTCATCTTGATCAATCAATTCCTCTTGTATTATTTTCATCTCTTTATAAACTTCATCTATCGTTGCTTGATACACATCTCTGCCACATTCAGTGCTTATCATCCAAGCACTAAGATGAATATAATTCTGAAGGTAAGAATGAATGCCATATGTATATCCTTTATCTTCTCTAATATTACTCATTAATCTTGATCCAAAAAAACCTCCATAAATAGTATTTAGCACTAAAGTTTTTTGAAAATCTGGGTGATGTTTATTTGGAAATGGACGTGCAATTCGAATTGCAGCTTGCACACCATTAATATCATTAATAATAGTTGACTTTTTCTCTGAAGCCTGCAGTGGATTTATCTCTTTAAAAATATTTGAATTTTTATCAAAAGGCAAGTGACCAAAAGCTTTATTTAAAATGACAACATAATCTTTAGGCAATTTACCTGCAATGAAAATTTTGCAATTTCCTGTTTGATAAAATTGCTGATAGAATTTTATTAAACTTTCTCTATCTACTGCATCATAATCAAGAGTAGATGTGTAACGACCATAAGGATGATGAAAACCATATAATGATTCATCAATTAATCTGTTAGCAACAAAATCACATTTTTTTAAATTAACCTCTAATCTTTGTTTTTGATTTTGTTTGTAAATGCTTATTTCAGATTCTGGAAATAAGCTATTTTCTAAAAGCTCTGTAATTACTGGGGTTAACAAGTGTAAATGTTTGCTAAGCGTATGTAAACTAATAGTTGCAGTTTCGTTATAGCAACTTCTGTTTAAAAAAGCCCCATAATAATCGAAATGCTCATTAATTTCAAATGCTGTTTTTTTAGAAGTGCCATTTTTTAGTAAAAAATTTGTAGATGCTGCAATAATATTTTTATCCTCGTACCAATTTCCTGCATCAAAAACCAATTCTAATTGCATCACTTCTTGTTCACCTGCTTCTATAGCATAAACAGGTGTTCCATTATCTAAAGTATATAAAGAATAGGGTTTTAAATATAATGAATAATCAAGTGGACTTTTAATATTTGGATGAACTGTTCTGTTAAGCATTTTGCTAATTGTTACTATAATATCTTAAAGTATTACTATTGTTAGTATTAAAAATTTGGTTGCTATAATTCAACATATCTGCTGAGGTTATTTCTTGATATTTTTCTAATTCATTTTTCATTAATTCAGCATCTCCTAAAAGTTCATAAAAAGCCAAACTATTGGCTCTGCTAATTAAAGCCATGTCTTCAAAAGCTATTACACTTTCTGTTTTGTTTTTAACTTTTTCTAATTCAGTTTCACTAACTAGATTTTCTTTTATTAAATTCAATTCTTCTTCAATTGCATCTTCTGCTTCTTGAAATGTTTTTCCTTTAACTAATCTACCTTCAATTGCAATTAAACCATTATCAACACTACCAAAATGAAAACAATCAAGGCTAGAAAAAAGTTGTTTTTCTTTTACTAATTTTTGAAATAAACGAGAAGATCCTCCTCCACCTAAAATATCAGTAATTAAATCTGCAACATAATATCCTTTCTCTAATCTAGAATCCATATGCCATGCTTTAATAAAAGCATCAAAAGGAACATCAGCTTTTACTTCTAAAATTTTTGCAGTTAATTGTTTCGGTTCAATAGGCAAGTTTCTATTGTACTTTTCTCCAGAAGGTATGGTTCCAAACCATTTTTCAACAAGCTCTACAGCATAAGATGTGTCTATGTTTCCTGCAACAACAACAATGGCATTAATTGGGCTGTAATGTTTTTTAAAGAAAGATTGAACATCAGTTAAAGTTGCATTTTCAACATGACTTAATTCTTTACCAATCGTCATCCATTTATAAGGATGTGTGGTGTAGGTAAGATCACGCATTTTTGTCCAAATATCACCATATGGTTTATTGATATAATGTTCCTTAAACTCTTCGCAAACAACTTTTCTTTGAACTTCTAAACTCTTTTCACTAAATGCTAAACTAAGCATTCTATCACTCTCGAGCCATAAAGCAGTTTCAATATTTTCTGCTGGAAGCTGACAATAATAATTTGTTAAATCGTTTGTGGTGTAAGCATTATTTTCTCCACCAGCAATTTGTAAGGGTGAATCATATTCTGGTATATTAATACTGCCACCAAACATTAAATGTTCGAATAAATGTGCAAAGCCAGTTTTGTTACAATCTTCATCTCTAGCACCCACATCATACATCACATTCACAACAGCCATTGGTGTACTTTTATCTTCATGAATTAGAACTCTTAATCCATTCGATAAAACAAATCTTTTATAAGGAATCATTTGTTAAAAATTATTGCAATATTAGTTTATTCAATGAGAGTGGTTTTACTATTTTGAAAATCAATATGGGCTTCAACAAAACGTATTTCAGCATAAGTGAAATTTTCTCCTAATTTTTCTTTAAGTAAAGTCAATGAAGGTCTTTCTTCAAATTCCTTGATTGCTTTTTCAATTGCTCCAATTTTATGAAAAGGAAGTAGATCTTCAATTTTAATTTTACCAGCTGAAACAAATGGAAGCAAATGACTTTCAATAGTTGTTACTGCTAGATTTCTTTCTTTTGCAATTTCTTTAATAGATTTCCCTTTAGTAAAAAATTCAAACGAAACTTCTTTTGTGCTTGTTTTATTGGTTTTAATTGTTTCTTTTTTTTCAGTAATTTTAGACTTCGTATGAATTAATGATGAAAGATTATTTTGATTGCAATAATTAATTATTGCTTCTAAGAATATGAACCCATATTGCTCAACTTTAATTTTTCCAAAACCTGTTATTTTAATTAATTCAGATTTAGATTGTGGTAAATAGGTTGCCATTTCATCTAAACTTTTTGTACTGGCCACCATAAAAATTTCTTCACCAGTTTCTTCACAAATTTCTTCTCTTAAATCTTTAAGAATAGTATAAAGTAAAGGGTGTGTTTTATGTTGATTGCTTGAAGTAGATTTTCCTGAATAAGTATTTACTCTAAATAATTGGTTGCTAAAATTTTTTTTTGCAAGTAAATATTTTACAAAATCAAATCCTGTTTTTGAATTTTCAAGTAAATATTTTTTAAGAACAATCAATTCAAAAATTGATTTTAATATTTCATTTAAAATTTTAGCTTGATTCCTATTATCTGACAAAATATTACAGGACTCAATAAATTCAATAGTTTTATTTAATTCAATTGTAAAATATACTGCTGCTTTTTTAAACCTTTCTTGTAATGGCTTATTTTCTTCTGTAAATAATTTATTATTTTCTAGCGTGCATAATTCATTATTAAAACCATTACCTACTTTTAAAAGGTGATTAATTCTTTGTAAAAGATTTTGTGTGTATTCAGAAGATAGTTTTGTTAAAGTGCTTTCATGTTCTTTAATAAAAGATTGCAGTTTAATAACTAATTGCAATTCTTTATCGTATTTAAATAATTCTTGGAGTGTTGAAAATTGATGTAATTTTTTTTCAAATTCAAGACTTTCTTTTAGTTGATTAATTTTGTTTTTCTTGCAATAATTAGAGATCTGATCATCTACAAATAAGCTAGTATTAGTTATTTTACTAACTAAAATAATTCCATCTAATGTTCTACATCTGCTCAATGCAACATAAACTTGACCAGGAGCAAATGCACTGCCAGCATCAATTACAGCTTTATCAAATGTTAAACCTTGACTTTTATGTATGGTAATAGCCCAAGCAAATCTTAATGGATATTGAACAAAAGCACCAATTACAGTTTCTTCAACAATTTGCTTTTCTAGATTTAATGCATATTTAATATTCTCCCATCTATACTTATCAACTTTTATTTCATCAGTGTCATCTTTACATTTTACAAAAATTTCATCTACATTAATCTTTGTAATAATTCCAATTTTTCCATTGAAATATCTTTTGCTTTTATCTAAATCGTTTTTAGTAAACATAACCTGAGCCCCTAATTTTAATTCCAAGTTCTCTAAAACAGGGAAAATCTTTTCACTAAAGTCATCTTCAATAGTAGCTTTAAAAAAATAGGATTCAGTAAGAAGATTGTCTAATGCTTCAGTATTAATGGTATCAGCTCTTTTGTTATGTGTTGTTAATGTGATATAACCATCATGATTTGTAGCATCAAAATCAGGCAGATAATGTTCTTGCAAAATTTTAAATGCATCTTCATCTAAAGAATTGTTTCTGATTTTATTTAATAAATCAATAAACAGTTCATCATCTTGTCGATATATTTTTTCGAGTTCAATGTAAGCTGGTTCGGTTTCTTTCATTACTAAACTATCAAAAAAATAAGGACTAGAATAATATTGAGAAAGTAAATTCCATTCTTCTTTTGGAACAACTGGTGGAAGTTGATATAAGTCTCCTATTAATAATATTTGTAAACCTCCAAATGGTTTGTTGTGTTGATTTCTATAATGTCTAAGAATTGTGTCCAGAGCATCTAAAACATCACAACGAACCATACTTACTTCATCAATAATTAATAATTCTAATTTTTGTATTATAGCAATTCTTTCTTTATTCAATTTTGTTTTTGCTAATAATTGGTGTTTGTCTGTTGCAAACTCATTGGTATTTCCCCATTCTAATTTTTTTGGCACATACGGTGTAAAAGGCAATTGAAAAAATGAATGAATAGTAACACCACCAGCATTAATTGCTGCCACCCCAGTTGGTGCCACAACTGCAATTTGTTTTTGTGAATGTTCTTTAATGTATTTTAAGAATGTTGTTTTGCCTGTACCAGCTTTTCCAGTTAAAAAAATCGAACGATTTGTATAATTAATAAATTCCTCTGCAAGCTGAAAATTTATATTCTTTAAATCTCTTTCCATTGGCTAGTAAAAATAAACCAATTTATAAGTGGTAATTAATTTTATTTGTAGTTCTTTATATTCGTAATAAATAGCATTACATCTACATGAATAAATTTATCATTAGTTTTTTACTTCTTTACTCAAATCAACTTCTTTCTCAAAATTCTACTAGTTCTGAGATTTTCTTGCAAATTAAAAAACTTAAAGTTTTAGGTAGTGTTTTATACGTGGGTGCTCATCCCGATGATGAAAACAATACTTTGCTGCCATATTTAGCAAAAGAAAAATTATACAGAACTGCATACTTAAGTATTACAAGGGGCGAAGGTGGACAAAACCTTATTGGCAGTGAACAAGGCATTGATTTAGGTTTAATAAGAACACAAGAACTTTTGGCTGCTAGAAATATTGATGGTTGTGAACAATATTTTACTAGAGCATTTGAATTTGGGTATAGTAAAACCTTAGATGAAACGATGAAAATGTGGGATAAAGAAAAACTTTTGGAAGATGTAGTATGGATGATTAGAAAATATCAACCAGATATCATTATTGCTCGTTTTCCACCAGATGGAAGAGCTGGTCATGGTCATCATGCAGCAAGTGCTTTAATAGCAAATGAGGCTTTTTTTGCAGCTGCTGATTCTACAAAATTCACTTACCAATTTGCATTAGGTGTTACTACACATCAAGCTAAACGAATTTTATGGAACACTTTTAATTTTGGTGGAAACAATACCACTTCTGACAATCAATTAAAAATAGATGTTGGTGTTTATAATAATTTGCTTGGTATGGGTTATGGAGAAATTGGTGCTGTTGCAAGAACCATGCATAAAAGCCAGGGTGAAGGAAGACCCAGAAGAAGAGGTGTTTTGAATGAATATTTTTCACATACTGCAGGTGAAAAAGCTGTTAAGGATTTAATGGATAATGTTGATATTAGCTGGAAAAAAATTAGTGGCAATCATATCATTGATAACTTGCTTGATACTATTCTCAAAAACTTTCGATTTGCTGAACCAGAGTTAAGTGTTGTTGCTTTAAATAAGTTATACAAACTGGTTCAAAATTTACCAAATAGTAATTGGAAAAAGTATAAACTTTCTGCAATAATAGAAATCTTAGAATCTTGTAGTGGAATTTTTGTTGAAGCAATTTGTAATCAAGAAAAAATAGTTCAAGGCGATTCATTAAAAGCAACTTTTAATGTTTACAACAGAAAAAACTTGCCAATAATTATTACACAAATTAAAATTGAACAATTTGATTCTAGTTTTCAAAAAAGTATTTTAAATAGCTCTAATTTTTCTTTAACAAAATTATTTCCTATTGCTGAAGATAGAAAATTGTCACAACCCTATTGGTTAGAAGAGCCAATGAAAAACAACATATTTGAAGTAAAAGATAAATCTTTAGTTGGTGAACCAAATTCAGCACCAGACTTTGTTGCAAGCATTTTTGTAAATATAGCAGGGCAAGATTATGAGTTAATTAAGCCTGTATTATACAAATATGTTGATCCAGTTCGTGGAGAATTATATCAACCAGTTACTGTAATTCCAAAACTAACTGTAGAAGTGAATAATCCTGTTAAAATGAAAGTTCAAAATAAAGAAATGAATGCATTAGTTACAGTTCAATCTTTTTCAAAACAAATTGATGCAAATTTCAATAATAGCAAGGACCTTGTTTCTACAAAAAAAGATTTGAAATTTAGTGAAGAAAATAATTTACAACAAATTGAAATTACTATTAAATCAAAAGAAGAAAAAAAGTATTCAATAGAACTTGCTGATGTAAAAACAAATCAAGTTTATAATAAATCGTTACATCAAATTCAATACAATCATATTCCTAATGTTACCTATTTTACTAATGCAAGTATTGATGTAAAACATGTAGATTTACAAATAGGTGGTAAAAAAATTGCTTATATTATTGGTGCAGGAGATTTTGTTTCAGAAGCTTTGCTACAATTGGGTTATGAGGTTGATTTCTTGAAAGAAAAAGATATTACAGTAACCAATCTTTCAAAATATCATGCAATCATCACTGGTATCAGAGCTTACAATATTTATGATTGGCTTTTGATTAAAAATGATATTCTTAATGAATATGTTAAAAACGGAGGGAACTTAATAGTTCAATATATTAAGAGTAATACTTTGAATGGTAAAAAAATACAAGCTGGTCCATATCCTTTTTCTATCAGTGCACAATTAAGAATAGTAGAAGAAGATGCTATAGTAAACTTTGCAATCCCTGATCATATCGTTTTTCAGCAACCAAATAACATTACTCAAAAAGATTTTGAAAATTGGTATCAAGAAAGAAGTACTTATCAAATAGATAAAGCTGATACTAATTTTGTTTATCCCTTAAGTATGAATGATAGTAATGAAAAACCAACAACAGGAAGTCTAGCAATAGCAAAATATGGCAAAGGAAATATGGTATATTTAAGTTTAGCCATGTTTCGACAACTTCCTGCTGGTATTTCTGGGGCTTATAGATTAATGGCAAATATTATTGCTTTACCAAAAAATTAATATGCAACAAAGAAAAAAAATTGGTGCTGTTACATTAATAATCATTGGAATATTGATAGGTTATTTAATTAAGAATGTAAGAGTAGGTTTAGTATTAGGTTTATTTTTGGGCTTATTAGCAAGTGGATTATTAACAAGCAAAAATTAGTTTATGGAAAAGCAAAATAAAATTCCACTTTTCTCCTCATGGAAACAATGGTATGTTTTTGTGATATCAATTTTGGCAATTGAAATTATTTTGTTTTATTGCTTTACTAATTATTTTTTATGAGTCAATTAGATTGGTTAGTGCTTTCAGTAACCTTGCTAATTATTATTGGCTTTGGTTTATATAAAAGCAGAACTACAAAAAATTTAGATGGTTATTTTCTTAGCAATAGAACAATGCCTTGGTATTTAGTGTTGTTAAGTATAATGGGTACACAAGCCAGTGCTATAACTTTTCTTTCTGCACCTGGACAAGCATTTACAGATGGAATGAGGTTTGTACAATACTATTTTGGTTTGCCAATTGCTATGGTAGTTTTAAGTGTAACCTTTGTGCCTTTATTTAGTAAATTAAAAGTATTTACAGCCTATGAATACTTAGAACAAAGGTTCGATGTAAAAGTTAGAGGATTTACTTCTTTTTTATTTTTAGTGTCGAGAGGTTTATCAACAGGCATTAGCATTTATGCACCTTCTATCATTCTATCTTCATTAATGGGTTGGGATATTTTTTACACCAATATTTTAATGGGTGGCTTGTTAATTATATATACAGTAAGTGGTGGAGCAAAAGCAGTTGCTTATACACAAACATTACAATTGGTAATTATTTTCTGTGGCATGTTTGCTGCAGGTTATTACATCATTCATCTATTGCCTAAAGAAATTGGTTTTATTGATGCATTAAAAATTAGTGGAGCAAATGGTAAGCTAAATGTAATTACATCTGGCTTTACAAAAAATGGTTTTGAATGGAAGGATAAATACAATTTAATTAGTGGTGTAATTGGAGGATTTTTTTTAGCTCTAAGTTATTTTGGAACAGATCAAAGTCAGGTAGGAAGATATTTAACAGCAAAAAATGATAAAGAAAGTAAGATTGGATTATTAATGAATGGCCTTGTAAAAGTGCCCATGCAATTTTTTATTTTATTGTTAGGAGCCATGTTGTTCGTGTTTTATCAATTTACACCCATGCCTGTTTTTTTTGATAAAGCTGCTGAAACTAAAGTGTATCAATCTGCCTATAAAGATTCATTTGCAAATGTTCAGAATGCATATTATAAAGTACAAGAACAAAAGCAAGTATTAAGTATGGAGCTTTTGAAAAATGATAATGCTATTGTTAAAACACAAATCAAAAATTATAAAGCTCAAGAAGATTCTTTAAGAAAGTTAGCATCCTATTATACAGTGGCCTCTAAATCATCTACTGATGGTAAAGACACTAATTATATTTTTTTACGTTTTGTAATTGATTATTTACCCAAAGGATTAATAGGTTTATTAATAGCAATTATTTTTTTATCTGCATGGGGTAGTATAGCAGCAGCCTTAAATTCTTTGGCTAGTTGTACCATTATTGATTTTCATTTAAGGTTTACAAAAAAATCATCAACTGAAAAGCAGCAATATAATTTATCTAAATTGTACACTTTACTTTGGGGAGTATTTTGCATAGTAGTTGCTCAATTAGCAACTGGGATAGGTAGTTTAATAGAAGCTGTGAATATTTTAGGCTCTTTGTTTTATGGTGTAATTCTTGGTATTTTTCTTACTGCATTTTATTGTAAAAATGTAAAATCGAAAGCCGTTTTAATTGCTGCTGTTATCACAGAAATTTGTGTAATAGTTTTATTTATACTTGATAGTAAGAATATAATTGGATTAGGATTTTTATGGTTAAATGTTGTTGGAGCTTTATTAGTAGTGTTTATTGCTTTGCTTTTACAAAAAGTTTTTAAAATATCTTATCTTCACACATAAATAGAATG
>JAYVBS010000015.1:0-2018 GCA_043750315.1 Chitinophagaceae bacterium | reverse complement strand
TTTTATCTTGTGTAACAGATATTGTTAAATTATCTTCTCTAGCTAATCTAACACCTGATAATAAATTTGCACCAAGATCTTTACAATAATAAACATCTTTAACTATTAATGTTGTAACATTACCTTGTTCAGTACGAACACGTAATTTAACTGTACCTTGTGAATCTGCAACAATAGAATCATTATTTGCACATAATATTCTCATAGGAGTACATCTTCTACGAGATGCAAATACTGATTTATTACCTGAACAATGTACTGATGCCATAGTATCAATACCCCATGTCATAAATTTTAATCTATTTTCCATAGGTTTATTACCTACTTTAGAATTAGTTGGACCTGGTACACTTGCATTACGTAATACATCAAAACGATTTTGTGTATTAACAGGTCCTGGACTTGTATATAATACATTTTTAACTATATTCTGTTTTGATTTAATATCTGCAGCACCATGTATTGCTGGTTTTACATTATTAGGTGCTTCATTTGGACGAACTAATCTTTTTAATTTTCCTTGTGGTACATCTGATACTGATGTAACATTTTGTTTGCGTGCTGTTATACCCATGCTAGCACATACAACTTCACTATATAATGGTTTTGGTATACATGCTTTTGCAACAAACATAAAACCTAATTCACTACCATTATTAGTTGTACTATTACTAGCAGCTGATTCAGTTGATACCATTTTAGCTTGTGCTACTGCAGGTGCAGGAGAATTTTCACTCTCAGGACTTATATCAACTTTCTTCTTCTTCCTTTCAGGACAATTGGGTCTAATATGACCAATTTTATTACAACCAAAACAAGGTAATTTGCTATGATCACCAGTACCTTTTATATATTTATTACTACCTGTAGCACGACGAGCTACCATAGCAATTTCACCTTCAACACCTGGTTCAGATTTATTTAATACTGTACGTTCAAAGTGTTGTATTGCTAATGATATTTTATTCCATAATTCAATATGTTTACCACTAACATTTTTATATTCTTCCATAAGGTTTAAACTTGTAACGACAGGTTGATATTCTGAACGTAATTTTGTAAGTAATACAAAACGATATGTTGTTGGTGATAAATCTTCTTTTGTACCTGATAATTTATTATTTAATTCATCAATTCTAGATTTATATGTTTCAAAACTTTCTGTATCAGATTGTTTAGTAGTAAATAATTCATTAATTACTTCATATATAACATCTACAGTATTACCATGTAAACGATCTTCTAACCAATTCCATAATGCAATACCATTATCTTGAATATCTATACTAAAACTAGTACGTATATCTAAAGGTAATGCTTCATACAATATTGACCATATTTGTTTAATTTGTTGAACAATTAATATTGTTTGTTCTCTTTCTTCTTTACTAAATGTACTAATATCAATTATGGGAGTATCTTCTTTAGCTTCCATTTTCATTTTAGGTGTTTGTATATTATCTTCCAATGATATGCCTAATTTAGTAAATAATTCTTTACTTAAACTTGCATTATAATTATCTACTTGTAATAATAATGATTTGAAATCTTTAATTTTATATTTTAATACATTATCTAATTTTCTTTCTGTTAAATAATTTTTCATTGACTTTCTCCATGAAGGATAATCCTTAACATTAATTAATTTAGGTCCAGCCTTAATTATTGAACTACTTGATGATTCTAAAGACATTATAATAATAATAATAATAGTAATATAATAATGTTTTAATGTATTAATTATTTAGTATGATGTGAAGAATAATTATGATGATGATGAATATACGAGTACACAAGTGTGTTCAACGTACGAGTGTGCGAGAGTGTTAGTAGATTAATTATATAATTAATAATAACAACGAAATGATGAATAAGTTGATTGATAAAACTCTTACTGTGATTACACGCAGTGAGGCTCTATAACCAATTGAAATATAGTCTTATCAATTCAATTAAGATATAATACTAATGTCTTTGTATGATAGCATACAATACAGAAGCAACAAGAAGCAAGAAGA
>JAYVBS010000014.1:0-4731 GCA_043750315.1 Chitinophagaceae bacterium | reverse complement strand
CTTATTTAACAGCCCCACAAGGTGGATATGCTCAAGCAATTATGCTACAAGGTGTATTATTTACATTTACAACAGTAATTACTTTAACTGCAGGTACTTTATTTGTAATGTGGTTAGGTGAAAGAATTCAAGATAATGGATTAGGCAATGGTACTTCTATCATAATCATGGTGGGTATTTTAGCTCGTTTTCCTCAAAGTATTATACAAGAATTTACTGCTAAAAGCCAAAAAGCTGGAGGTGGGTTATTAATTTTCTTGATAGAAATATTTATTTTGATAGCTATTACTATGAGTTTAATATTGTTGGTTCAAGGAATAAGAAAAATTCCTTTGAGCTATGCTAAACAAATTGTTGGTAGTAGAAATTTAGATTTATCAGGATCACGTCAGTTTTTGCCTGTTAAAGTAAATAGTGCTGGTGTAATGCCAATCATTTTTGCACAAGCAATTATGTTTTTGCCAACTTTAATTTCATTCACCAATATTGATTCAGCAAAAGGAATTACTAGGATATTTAACGACCATAGTAATATTTGGTATATGATTATTTATTCAATTATGGTTATTGGATTTACTTTTCTTTACACTGCATTAATTTTTAATCCAAATCAAATTTCTGAAGATTTAAAAAGGAGCAATGGATTTATTCCTGGTGTAAAACCTGGTCAACCCACTGCCGATTATATAGGAGCTATAATGGATAGAGTAACTTTACCAGGTGCAATATTTTTAGCATTTGTTGGTATTATGCCAGGAATAGCACAACGTTTAGGTGCTACTGCTCAGTTTAGTACTTTCTTTGGTGGAACAAGTCTATTAATTATGGTTGGTGTAATTTTAGATACTTTACAACAAATAGAAACTCATTTGTTAATGAAGAAATATGATGGTTTAATGAATTCTGGTAGAGTACAAGGAAGACAAGGGGTTACATCATCTGTAATCTAAAATCTAATTTTTAATGTTATTTTAAACCTGTTAGATTTTCTGGCAGGTTTATTTTTTTAATGCTATGTGATGATTTATTATAAAACCAATGCTGAGATTGAATTAATGAAAGCTGCTGCCATTTTAGTGAGTACTACATTAGCTGAAGTTGCTAAAATATTAAAGCCAGGCATTACAACTTTAGAAATTGATAAACTGTGTGCTGAAGTTGTTTTAGATAATAAAGCCAAAACATCTTTCTTGGGTTATCATGGTTATCCTCATAACATTTGTGCAAGTGTAAATGATGTTGTAGTACATGGATTTCCAAATAATGAACCTATAAAAGATGGTGATATTGTTTCTATTGATTTAGGAGTTATTTTGAATGGTTGGCATGGAGATCATGCTTACACTTTTGCTGTTGGAAAGATTAATGAAGATGTTGAAAGATTGATTCAAGTAACTAAAGAAAGCCTTTATAAAGGAATAGAAAAAGCAATTATTAATAATAGGATAGGAGATATATCTTATGCCATACAAGAGCATACAGAATTTAAAAACAAGTTTGGTGTTGTTAGAGAATTAGTTGGTCATGGTTTGGGAAAATCGCTTCACGAAGATCCTCAAGTTCCCAATTATGGTAAAAGAGGAAGTGGTGCAAAAATGAAAGAAAATTTAGTTTTAGCCATTGAGCCAATGATAAACATGGGAAGTAAAGATGTATTTACTGAAGATGATGGTTGGACTGTAAGAACAAAAGATGGAAAACCTTCTGTACATTTTGAACATGATGTTTGTATAAAAAAAGACAAAGTATTAATACTTTCAGACTTTAGTATAATAGAAAAAGCCGAAAGAAATAATTTAAATCTTTCAGCTTCACCAATAATTGAGTTCTAATTTATTGAGGGTTGTTCAATTGAACTAATCCATAATTAGGATCAACGCTAGAAACATTTCCAGAACCATCATATCTTACATAAACATTATCTACATTAGATAAACTTGATTTTGTTGTATAAAATACATTTGAGTTACTTACTTTTTTAAAGAAACCTTCAAAATCGTATTCAAACCTAACATTACCAATTTTACTAACACTTCTATTATAATTATATTCCATTGGAATTCCAGCAACATTTGTTGGGGCTCCAAAGAAATTTAACTTTGGCCTTCCACCAGAACCTTCTATTGCTGATCTATATTCTATTACTTTTCCATTTTGCGATAACATAATATAAACCTGATCATTGTAAACACTTACTCCATATTTGCCTCTATCACCAACATGAAATGTGTATTTCATAGTAGCATCATAATTGCTTGAAGTCATAGGGTAATCACCAGAAGTTGGTCCAGCTGTTAAACCTTGAGCATAATTTCCTTGATTATAATATTTCTGAGCATCTTGAATATTACTAGGTTTTGTAATGCTAGCATTTGAACTTTGTTGAGTTTGTTTATTGTAAACATTCGTATAATCTCTATACAAAACCATTGGTTGTTTTTGTTGTCCCTCTTGTTTATATTCTGTTGCTTGTTGTTGAGGAACATAAACTATACGTTCATTTGTTTGAGTTGTTTTTTGTGCATCTCTGTAAACGTATATTACTTTAGGGCTTGTTTTTTTCTTTCTTGTAAAATAGGTAGTTTTCTTTGGAGAATAAGTTTTCTTAGATGTTGGAGGATGATAGCAAGGACATTTTACTTCATGAACATGAACACAGGGTACATCCTTTTTTGAAACATTTGTTTGTAAAGATTGTTGATAATGGTCTTCACCAATTGGAGCTAATGCTGGAATACCAATTTCAAAATTATTTTTTTCTTTAGGTAAAGGTGCAAGTTCTGGAATCAATATTTCTTTTGAAACTTCCATTTTTTCAATTGGAGCTAATTCAGGAATAATATCTTTTTTTGTAGACATTTTTGCTTCAATTGGGGCTAATTCAGGTAAAATAAATCCACCACCTGCAGAAGGTTTATTTCTAAAAGGAATATAATCTGAACTTATATTATCTTTTTTGTCAACAATAGTTATGGGTTTAAAAATATAAGATGAACCTTTTTCTGAACTTAATTTCGTACCTGTTGGAATGGAAAGGCCTTTTAAACTATTAGAATTTTTTTGTTGATTTTCTGTTTCAATGGGAGCTAGTTCTGGAATAAAATTTTGATTTGTTGATTTCATTACACCCATTTCAATTGGTGCTAACTCAGGTAAACCTTTTTGATTAATAGATTTATTTATACCACCTTCAATTGGAGCCAATTCTGTTAAAAAATCATCAAATTTTTTGTTCGTCTGTTTGGTTGAAGAGCCTTCAATTGGAGCAAGTTCTATTAAACTTCTTCCATTAATTTTTTTCTCAGTACCGTTAGTTAAAGCAGTTAGTTGTGGTTGTTTCATTAAAGCTGGATCAATAGTTTCCATTTCTTTAAAACCTGATGTGTAAGCTGTTAAGGGCTCTAGATTGGTTAGTTGGGTTGAGGCATTATTCAAAGGCGTAGTTATATCAGTTAAACTTCTAGTATCGAAATTTTCGGTTGATGTTGGAGTTTCTGATTTTGCAACCAAAGAAGTTGGTTCAGTTAAAGATTTAAAACCATTATTTGTAACTGGTTTTTGTTCTTCTACTTTTTTAACTATTGATTGTTGAGTAGGTTGTGGCTGAGGAATTGTTTTAACTTTATAAATAGGTGTAGAAGTTGTAATTTCTTTAGTATAACTATTGTACTCTTTAACAGGAAGTACAAGTGTGCCTGGTCCAATGGTAATTAATTTAGGTTGTAATGATGTTTTATAAACCCTTACTGGATTTTTATTCTCAACAAAATTTTCAATTTTTTCATGTGGATCAGCAATAGATGTGTTAGGTAAAATGGTAGTTCTCTTATTACCTGAAGATGTAATGCTACCTTTTATTGTGTAACTTTGACTATAAGTTGCTGAAATGCAACTTATTAAAATAAAAATTAAGATTTGTTTTTTCATAAACAAGGGTTTTCAGATAAACTGTTCATATATAAAACGTTTTTAGTATCATTTTTGTTATTGGGTGTGTAAAAAATTAAGATTTTCTTGAGTTAATAACATTTTGTTGAATGTGTATTCAAAAAAAATGCCACATAAGTTAATATGTGGCACAGGAAAACAATCAATTGTAAAATTTATGCTAACATTCTCAAAGGTTGCTCTAAATAACTTTTTAAAGTTTGTAAAAAAGCAGATCCAGTTACACCATCAACTACTCTATGATCGCAACTTAAAGTAAGTTTCATTACATTTCCTGGAACAATAACCCCACTTTTTACTACAGGAATTTGACTAATACCACCAACTGCTAATATGCAACTATCTGGAGGATTAATTATTGCAGTAAATTCTTCTATACCAAACATTCCTAAATTACTTATTGTAAAAGTGTTGCCCTCCCAATCACTTGGTTGTAATTTTTTATCTTTAGCTTTCTGTGCAAAATCTTTTACTAAAATGCCAATTTCACTAAAACTTAAATAATCTGCATCTTTAACAACAGGTACAAGTAAACCTTCTTCAACAGCTACAGCAACACCTATATTAATGTAGTTATTAAATCTAATTACATCACCCATCCAACTACTGTTTACTTTAGGGTGCTTTCTTAAAGCCATTGCAGTAGCTTTTATTACAATATCATTAAAACTAATTTTTATGGAATCATCTTCATTCAATTTCTTTCTTGAGTTCACAGCTTCATCCATATCTATACTCATGGTTAAATAAAAATGAGGAGCAGTAAATAAACTTTCACTTAAA
>JAYVBS010000013.1:0-4733 GCA_043750315.1 Chitinophagaceae bacterium | reverse complement strand
CGAATTTTTATTAGCAAGGGTGAAGGTAAGATTACGGTTAACGATAAAGATTACAAACAATATTTCCCATTGTTTTATTTACAAAATCAAGTTGAAGCTCCTTTAAAAGTTGCAGATGCTATTGGCAAGTTCGATATTGTAATTAATGCACAAGGTGGTGGATTAAAAGGACAAGCAGAAGCAGCTAAATTAGGTATAGCAAGAGCTTTACTAGAAGTGAATCCTGATTTTCGCCCTGCATTAAAAGCTGCTGGTCATTTAACTCGTGATCCACGTGGTGTTGAACGTAAGAAATTCGGTCATAAAAAGGCAAGAAAATCTTTCCAATTCTCAAAACGTTAATCTCGATTTTCGAATTCATCAAATTACAAATTTTCAAAATATTATATGGAAAATAATACTTCACTTCAACAACAATTACTCGAGGCTGGTGTACACTTTGGACATTTAAAGAAAAAATGGAACCCAAAAATGTTACCATACATTTTTGCTGAGAAAAAAGGGATACATATTATAGACCTTAACAAAACTGTTGATGGTTTACAAGAGTGTGCTGCAGCAATGAAACAAATTGCAATAAGTGGTAAAAAAATTATGTTTGTAGCTACTAAAAAGCAAGCAAAAGAGATCGTTAGCGATTGTGCCAAAAAAGTAAATATGCCCTATGCCACAGAACGTTGGTTAGGTGGTATGTTAACCAATTTCAATACAGTTCGTAAAAGTGTAAAGAAAATGCAAAGTATTGATAAAATGTTAGCAGATGGAAGTGCTGATAGCTTAACTAAAAAAGAGCGTTTAACATTAACTCGTGATAGAGATAAAATGGATAAAGTATTAGGTGGTATTGCACAATTAGGTCGTTTACCTGCAGCTTTATTATTAATTGATATTGGTCATGAGCATATTGCTTTAGCAGAAGCTAAAAGATTAGGCATTACAACTTTTGGTGTTGTAGATACAAATTGCGATCCTAATAAAGTTGATTTTGCAATTCCTGCAAATGATGATGCTACAAAATCTATTGCAATTGTAGTTAACTATTTAACAGCAGCAATTGCTGAAGGTTTAGCAGAGAGACAAGCTAGTAAAGATGATGATGAAAGTGGTGATGATGCTAATAATGAAAACGAAGCAAAAGCTCGTCGTTTAGAAATGGAAGCAAATGCTGAAGGTGGACGTGGAGGAAGAAGAGGAGGTCGTGGAACTGATGCTAATGCTGGCCAACAAGGTGCTGGTGTTACAAAAAGAAGAGTTCCAGGAAACCGTCGTCCAGCAGGTCCAGGAAGTAGATAAAATAGTGTTGAATTTTGAATGATGAGTTTAAAATTTTTGTTCAACAAATTAGTCAACATTAAAAATTAAAAATTAAACATTATTAAATGAGTTCAACAGTTACAATTTCTGCTCAAGAAATTAATAAATTACGCCAAGCCACAGGTGCTGGTATGATGGATTGCAGAAAAGCTTTAACAGAATCAAATGGAGATTTTGAAGCAGCAATAGATTGGTTACGTAAACAAGGTCAAAAAGTTGCAGCTAAAAGAAGTGATAGAGAAGCCAAAGAAGGCGTAATAATTGCACAAACTAGTGGCGATAATAAAATTGGTTATGTAATATGTTTAAGTTGCGAAACCGATTTCGTTTCTAAAAATGCAGACTTCGTTGCTTTTGCTCAAAGCATTGCTAATACTGCAGTTGCCAACGATTGTAAAAATGTAGATGTATTAAATGCAGCAACAGTAAATGGTTCTACTGTTGCAGATTTAATTAATGATAAGTTAGCAGCCATTGGAGAAAAAATTGGAATCGTTAGATACGAAAGAATAGAAGCTCCATTTATAGCATCTTACATTCATGGTGCAAACAGAATGGGTGTTTTAGTTTCATTGTCACAAATTGCTGCAGAAGCAGGAAGAGATGTGGCTATGCAAATTGCAGCAATGAATCCTTTAGCTGTTGATGCAGATTCTATTGCACCTGAAGCAATAGAAAGAGAAAGAGCTATTGTTATGGAAACTATGAAAGCAGATCCTAAAATGGCTGGCAAACCAGATGAAATGATTGCTAAGATTGCCGAAGGAAAATTAAATTCCTTCTTTAAAGAACAAACTTTAGTTGCACAACCTTTTGTAAAAGATGCTAGTAAAAGCGTTGCAGATTATTTAAAGTCTGTTAGTGCAGATTTAAAAGTTTTATCTTTTGTAAGAGTTGCTTTAGGGTAAAAAGATTAATTAATAGATATTTCAAATCCCACAACATTGTTGTGGGATTTTTTATTTTATACTTTTAAAACAGACTCTCTGACTCTCTGACTCTCAGTCTTACTGACTTATCTTACTTCTCTCCAAAAACTTTCTTCAATAATTCAGTTGTTTGTGAAGCAGGGTCTTTACGAATTTTTTGTTCTTCAATAGCCAGTTGATAAAAAATTCCAGATAAAGCTTTTTCGGTAACATAAGCTATTAAATCTGGATTTACTTTATTAAAACTAAATCTATTGTAACTAGTAAAAATTGTGTTCCAATGTTTAGTAGCATTTATTTTATTTAATGCAGTATCTATTACAGGCTTAAATGCTTTAGTAAGTTCTGTATTTGTTTGTTTTTGCAAATAAGTTGTAGCAGCATTATCATCTCCTTTTAAAATTCCCCAAGCATCAGAAATGTTCATGTTTTTAATAGCATTTACAAAAATGGGAGCAGCAGTTTTACAAGCATCTTCAGCAGCCCTGTTCATATTTAAAATAGCTTCATCTACTTGTTTGCCCATTCCAATTTTTCTTAAACTGGTTTCTACTTTTTCAGCTTCGACAGGCATTAATATTTTTAATGCAGCATTGGTAAAAAAACCATCAACTGCCGAAAGTTGTTGAGTTCCATCGGTTACACCTTTATTTAAAGCTTCTTTTAAACCATCAATTACTGTACCTGTAGATAAGGAATCTTTTTTTGGTGCGAAGATATTTGTAACTCCACTTGCAGCTTTCTTCAACTGATCAAATTGTCCAAAACTTTGCAGACTAAATAAAAGAGTACTGATGATGAAAATATTTTTCATTTATTTTTTTTTATAACAATTCAAATATGATGCCGTAGAATTTAAGAGGATGTTAGAAACCTTTCAACTGCAGTTGTAGCTTCTGCACATGCTTGATTTAAACTTTGATTCACAATATTTAAATTAAAATGATGTTTAAAAGAAATTTCATAAGCTGCTTTATTTACTCTGGCAACAATACTTTTTTTAGTTTCTGTTCCTCTACTTTCTAATCTTTTTTCTAATTCATCTATACTAGGGGGTTCTATAAAGATAGAAAGGGTATTTTTTTTATATTGTTGTTGAACATGAATGGCTCCTTTAACGTCAATGTCTAAAATAGGAACTTTGTTTTCTTTCCAAATTCTTTCTAACTCACTTTTTAATGTGCCATAATATTTTCCTTCATACACCATTTCCCATTCTACAAATTCATTATTTTCTATTTTTTCTTGAAATTCATCTGGTGAAATAAAATAATAATCCACTCCATTTTTTTCTTCATCTCTTGGAACCCTTGTTGCTGCAGAAATAGAGAATACTAAATTTGAAAAATGATTCATCAAATGTTTTGTGATGGATGTTTTTCCTGCACCAGAAGGAGCTGTTATAATGATGATTTTATTTTGAGTCATGAACTATAAAATTCTTGCAAATTAAAACAGAATATTTTTAAGAATGGCTGAATAAAAAAAGAGGCTATACAAATTGTATAACCTCTTCGTTAATTAATCTGAATTTTAAAAACAGTACTGATTGGATTCTATCATTTTATTGGCAATTCTTCTTCTAGCTTCTTTAGTATTGAAAGGCTCTACTTTAGTAAATCTTTTTAAACCAATATGCATCATTCTTAATTCATCTCCATCAGCAAAACTGTTAAGTGCATCTTTGCCAGATTTATTAATTCTATCTGCTGCATCGTATAAATAAGTTTTCATGATGTCTGCATAAATATTAGCTGCTTCTCCTTGAGTATTGTGCAATTTAATGACTCTTAATAATGCACTTTCTGCATGAAAAATTTCAATAGATATATCTGCAATATTCATCAACACTTCTTGCTCTTTATCTAATTGCATCATCAATTTTTGAACAGCAGCACCGGCAACCATTAACATGGCTTTTTTAAAGTTGTTGATATATTTTATTTCTTTAGAAAAAGCACCATCTTCATCATTTCCAAAATCTGGAATACTCATCAATTCTTTTTGAACATTCATGGCAGGAGTCATTAAATCTAACTTTCCTTTCATAGCACGTTTTAAAACCATATCAACTGTGAGCAATCTGTTGATTTCATTGGTGCCTTCATAAATTCTGTTAATTCTGCTATCTCTGTAGGCTTTGCTAATAATGTACTCATCACTAAAACCATTACCACCATGTATTTGAACTCCTTCATCTACCACAAAATCTAATACTTCACTTCCAAAAACTTTTAACATGGCACATTCAATAGCAAATTCTTCTGCAGCTCCAAGTAATGCTTTTGCAAATGGCTCACCATTTTTTAAATGTTCTTGTTCGAAATCGTCAATCCATTTACTAGTTCTATATAAAGCACTTTCACCCACCCAAATTTGAATAGCCATTTCTGCAAGTTTATGTTTGATGGCTCCAAATTTTGAAATAGACATTTGAAATTGTTCACGATTAATTGCATATTGAACAGTTGTGGTTGTAGCTCTTTTACT
>JAYVBS010000012.1:0-2022 GCA_043750315.1 Chitinophagaceae bacterium | reverse complement strand
TTGATGAAGTTGCTCCATTTTGTAAAGCAGTTCCACCACCACCATTGTCAATTGGCATCCCATCAACAACATAAAGAGGTGCACTACTACCTGTAACAGAAGTATAACCTCTAATTAATACAGAAGATCCTGTAAAACTACCACCAGTTCCTTGTGTTCTTACACCTGCAACTTTACCTACTAGAGCATTAGAAATGTTTGAGTTTCTAACTTGAGTAATTTCTTCAGAAGAAATTGTTGGAGTTGAGTAACCAAGTGTTTTTTTGTCTCTTCTAATTCCAAAAGATGTAACAACTACTTCACTTAAGGCATCATCTTTAGATGTTAAAGATGTTGAAACAGAATTTGACGACCCGATATTCTGTTCCCTAGTAGAGAAGTTTACTGAAGAGAATACTAAGGTTTTTGCAGTTGGTGGAGCCGAAAATGAATAGCTTCCATCTGAACCAGTAGTTGTACCAGAAGTGGATCCTTTAACGGAAACTGTAACTCCTGCAATACCTGCACCTTTTTCGTCTGTAACCTTACCAGCAATGGTTCGGTTTTGAGCTTGAACTGCACCTATAAAAAGTACAAAACCAGCCAAAAGGGAAAATAATTTTCTCATTTGTTTTTTTATTTAATTAATTAATGTACAAATAAAGACAATGGATTCAAAAAAACGCTGCATTTAACTAATTTTTTTATTTTTTTTATTGATTTCGAAATTATTGACTTCTAAATATTTTTCTACTTCTTTATTAAACATAAATTCTTCTAATTTTACGAATTATCTTAAAGAACTTACATGCGTTTTATTGTCATACTACTATTTATTCATTTTTTGGGGATAAGATGTATTTCACAAGACAATAATAATAGAAAAAATTTGCCTCAGATTAATGTCATAACTCTAAATGAAAATTGTTTTGAAAAAGGTAAAATTTCAGTAAAATTTTTTAGAAATCAGCATGATAGACTAAATGTTCAACAAACACAGCCAATTATTAGTAATACTTAGTTTAATGCCATTGCTCAGCAATTTGAATTCAATTCAATTGAACCACTTTTTAAAAATGTTCTAAAAAATATTGAACTAGAAATTCAACATAAAAAATATGGATTAGATTTATGGTATTCTATTGAATTCAATTCTATTTATAACGTAAAACAAGTTTATCTTGAACTTAAAAAATTAGCTTTATTTGAAGTGGTTGAACCAGTATATAAAAAACAATTATTAGTTGAAGAAAAAAATAGTGAAGGAGTGGAGTTTATACCAAATGATCTAAGATTCAATGAACAATGGCATTTCAACAATACTGGTCAGGCTAATGGTAAGATTGGTAAAGATATCAAATTAGTACAAGCATGGGATTTAGAAAAAGGAAATCCAAATGTTATAGTTGCAGTTCATGATATGGGTATTCAACTCGATCACCCAGATTTAGTAGATAATATAGCTGTTGGCAAAAGTTTCAATTTTGTTGATAATAACGATACTATTGTAATGGGTTATCATGGTACTCATGTTGCTGGAACTATTGCTGCAGTTAACAATAATAATATTGGTGTTAGTGGTATTGCTGGAGGAAATGGAACTAGTAATAGTGGTGTAAAATTAATGAGTATTCAAATTTTTAAAGGAAATAGGAGTGGTGGTCTTGCTGAAGGTTTTATTTATGCAGCTGATAAAGGAGCTGCAATAAGTAATAATAGTTGGGCTTATAATGAGCAAAATATTTATGAAATTTCTGTTCTAGATGCTATTGATTATTTTATTGATAATGGAGGAGGAGTTGCTTTAAAGGGAGGGTTAGTGGTTTTTGCTGCTGGAAATGTTAGCAAAGCTTTATCATATTATCCTTCATCTTATGAAAGGGTTATTTGTGTTGCTGCTACAAATAATAGAGATGAAAAAGCAAACTATTCTACTTATGGACTTTATGTAGATATTTCTGCTCCAGGTGGTGATTTTAGTGCAGGTGCAAGTTCACAAGTTTTAAGTACTACTTTTTATAGTGGTTATGCAGGTGATCATGG
>JAYVBS010000011.1:0-2023 GCA_043750315.1 Chitinophagaceae bacterium | reverse complement strand
TGGCCTATTAATATGTAACAAACTTACACCTCCATTTATATAGAAATTATCACTTGCAAACCAAGCATAGTTTATTCCAGCACTAACGTCTAAATAAGTAACATTATTCGAAATAAATGGCTCGTTATTAGGAATATTTATGTCGAAAAAAATTCCATTCCATTGCCCATCGAAAGTAAGTTTTGTGTAGTCAACCCTTTTTTGTACAAAGCCAGCACCTAAACCAAAACTCAATAAATTATTATCATCTAATAATTGATGATAGGCAACATTCATGTACATTTTGGTTGATTGTAAATTACCTGTACCTGCTTTATCTGTAAGCATTGCAGCACCTAAGCCTATCCAACCATTTTCAATTTTGTTTCTAAACAATTGTGCATCACCCCAAATACTTGATGTTTTATAAGGCACATTTGTTCCAGCCCATTGGTTACGATGATTAAGTCCTACTCTAAAATCACAATCTGGCGAAAAGCCTGTATTGGCTGGATTATTTAGTAAAGGTGAATTGGTGTATTGAGCAAAATGTAAATCTTGAGATTGAATGCTAAAACTAAATAAACTAAACAAAGCAAATACTATGAAAAATTGAATAAATTTTCTTTTTGCTTGTGGGTTCAATATATAAATTAAATATTTCAATAGAAATTATCTTAACAAAGTTATATCGCCTGTTTTAGTTGCTTTAGTATCATCAAAAAATACAATGGCCAATGAATAATGATACACATCTTGTGCTTGTAATTTTCCTTGATAAGTTCCATCCCATCCATCACTTAAACTTGATGAAGTAAATACCAAAACACCCCATCTATTATAGATTTGCCATTTCATAGTTTTAATTCCAAATCCTTTTACATAAATTTTGTCGTTAGTGCCATTACCGTTGGGTGAAAATGCACTGGGTACATCAAACAAAGTAGAAACTTTAGCAGCAATGGGTTTACAAATAGTATCGAAGCAATTAAATTGATTATATACTTTTAAACAAGAATTATAGGTAGCTGTTGCTGTATAAATATGATTAACATTTTGATTGTAATTCAAGGTTACTAAACTATCCCCATCTCCATAGAACCAAACATATTTATTTCCTCCGGAAGATTGATTAATAAAGTTTACTGCAGTATTTGTTTGAGGTGGATTTGGAGTATAATCAAATTGAGAAATAGGTGAAACACTAATTGTATAAGGAAAACTTATACTATCTTTTTTATTGCAACTAGTGCTATCATAAATAATTAATTTAACAGTAAAAGTTGAGGTTGAAGTGTAAATATGTGATGGATTTTCTACTGCTGATGAATCACCATCACCAAAATACCACATTAAATTATTTCCCCCAATTGAAGAATTTGTAAACCGTGTAGGCGAATTAACACAACCTGTTGGAGGTGGAGTAGATTGAGCTTTTATTATAGCAACTATATTAATCCTAAAAAATAATGTATCGGGATGATTGCAATAATTAGTATCTATTAAAACCATCCAACCATTATAAATCCCTGGACTAGGATAAATATGTTGTATGGTTTGTGCACCCATTGATTGATTGGGTGAACCATCTCCATAATTAATAATAAATGAATTTGGTTTAAATGGTTTTCCAGGTGGTGCTATAGATGCTCGATTATCAAATTCATAAGTATTGGATAAACAAGTACCAATTTTTGTATTTGTAAGTCTTAGGCTTGCACTATCGCTTCTTATCATAATAACTACATAAGAAGTATCAACAATATTGCAAGTTGATGAATCAACAGAAACTAATCTCACAGTAAAATTACCAATACTTGTATAGAAATGAGAAGTGTCGGGTTTTGTAGTTTGTATTTCTGGAGTTCCATCACCAAAATTCCAAAAATAACTCTGCCCTTCACCAATTGTGTCAATAAAACTAACTTTTACAGGAACACACCCATAAACCTGACCATTAACACCTTTTATAGATGATCTAACTCCATTTGCTATACCTGCTAAATTAAAAGCAATTTTTACAGCTGCTAAATTGCAATTGGCA
>JAYVBS010000010.1:0-2023 GCA_043750315.1 Chitinophagaceae bacterium | reverse complement strand
ACATGATATTGTGGCCAATTGGTTCCTGCTGTTGGAATACCACACTCATAAGGTTCGCCTTTTTGTTTATTTGTAGAGCCTTTAGTTAAAATTTTAGAGACAAGTATACCACCTGCAGAAAAAACAACTGCAGCGAATATTAGAGCAAGTAAAGCTAATGGTCCCATAAGTTTTTTATCTTTTCAAAAATAAGAAGTGGTTTATAGATTTTTATGATAAAACATATTTACCAAAATGATATTTATCATAAAAACGCAATTTACATTATCCGTATAACTCGTAATGAATGTCTTTTTTCACATATCCCAAATCTATAATTTTTTTCTGTGCATCATCAATCATATTCTTCCAACCACATAAATAAAAATAAGCTTCTCTTAAACTTCCATTGATTTTGTTAGATTCTATCAATTCTAAATAAGCATCATGAACATAACCACCTTTTGCCCAAGAAGGAATTTCCGTTTCTCTTGAAAAACATGGAATGTATTTAAAGTTTGGCATATCGTTTTGCAGTTGAATTAGCTCTTCTTTATACAAACTATAATCGAAAGTTCTGCAACCAAAAATTAGATACATATTTTTAAATGGAAAGTTGTTTTTATGAATATGATTTACCATGCTCCTAAATGGTGCAATCCCAGTACCTGTGCAAATAAGGTAAAAATCTTTATCAAGTGTTGGTGGCATTACAAATTTTCCTAATGGACCACGAAAGATAATCTCATCACCAACTTTGGTTTCGTTAAATAAATAGTTTGATCCTGCACCCCCATCTAAAAGAACTATCACTAATTCTATAATATTTGTTTTGTTTGGAGATGATGAAATGGAATAACTACGCCATCTTCTATTTTTTATTTCATGAATGGGTAAATCTAAAGTAATGAATTGTCCAGCCTCAAAATCGAACGATGGTGTTTCAGTAGTTTCAATAAAAAAACTTCTTGTAGTGGGGGCTACTTGTTTAATATCTACAATTTTGCCTTTCTGCCAAGCTAACATAACTGTCTAATTGAGCAATGAATATACAAGGATAATTTAATTTAGAAAATTACTGTACAAGTTTGTTTATTAAATCAAGTAATTGATGCGGTTTGAAGTTAATATTTTCAATAAAATTATATTTAAAACTATCTGCCTCTTTTAGTGCTTGGTCTAAATTAAATTTATCTTGACTATAACTTAAACTATAGTTTTTCGATGACAAATATTTTGCTAAATATTCTTGTTCTGTTTGTCCTAAAGTTGGTATTAATATTGATTTTTTTTGAAGATTCATTAGTTCCATTAAAGTGGTATAACCGCTTCTAGCAATAATTAATTCGCTAGAGTTGATTACTTCTTCAAGTAGTTGGTGTGAAAGATGATTATACACAACTACACCATCTTTTTCAATTTCATTTTCTTCACTTGGCAATCCTCTTACAAAAACAATTTTTTTGTTTTTTATTGTTGCAATTTGTTGCAATAATTTTTGTTCCAATAAGGTTCTTTGTGGCTCTGGACCAGAAAGCAAAATACAAACATCATATTCTTTTAATAGAGAAGTTTGTTGCTTAAATCTGCTTAAACAGCCTATGTAATGGATTTGGGTTTTTGGTAATATTTTTGGGTGAGATAAACTTCCTGCAATATTATTTTCACCTTCAACATCTGGTATCCAGCACTGTTGATATTGATTGATGAAACAATAATTTATTTTTTGAATTACCCATTCAAGCAAAGTATATGGAGCTTTTATTTGAAGTTGATGTGTGATGAAAACTGAAGGAATTTTTTTATTGAATAATCCAAAACGATTATCACTAAATACTACATCAATTTTATTTTCTTTAATCAACTTCTTCAACCATTGATGTTCTTTATAAATACGCCATAAAATTTTTGGTGCTTGGGTTAATATTTTCAATCCAAAAAAATATTGGCTTTTGCTATAAGAAATTTCATAACCCTGTAAAAAAATAAATCTAACATCCGTTATTTCTTGTTCTAATAATTGTTGCTGGTTTTTATTTACTGC
>JAYVBS010000009.1:0-11004 GCA_043750315.1 Chitinophagaceae bacterium | reverse complement strand
TCGGTTTGGTTAGGCACTAATGATAAATTTTATTTTAATAGAACCAGTAGAGATTTAAAGCGAATTGATATTTGCCAGGTAAACATCAACACCAATACAGTAAAGGTTTTGATTGAAGAAAGAATGAATACTTATGTTGAAACCCGAAAACTAGGCTTGGTAAATATTGCAGCAGAATTAATTCAGTGGAGTGAAAGAGATGGTTGGGCACATTTTTATTTATACGATAGTTCTGGAAATCTTAAAAATCAAATTACATCAGGTTCTTTTCATTGTGAAGATATAGTTGGTATTGATGATAAAAAAAGAGTTTTGTATTTTTCAGCTAATGGAAAAGAATTAAATGAAGATCCCTACTACACTCATTTATATAAAATTAATTTTGATGGCACAGGTTTAAAATTATTGAATACAGGCGATTATGATCATGTAGCAAGAATGAATGATAATAGTTTCTTTTTTGTAAATAATTTTTCAAGAGTTAATACTACTCCAACTTCCATTTTGTTTAATGTAGAAGGTAAAAAAATAATGGATTTAGAGAAAGCTGATTTAAGTAATTTATTTGCTGCTGGCTATAAATTTCCTGAAACCTTTACTGTTAAAGCAGATGATGGTATTACAGATTTATATGGTGTAATGTACAAGCCTTATAATTTTGATAGTAGTAAAATTTATCCAATAGTCGCCTATGTTTATCCTGGTCCACAAACTGAAGCAGTAAATAAATCTTTTAGTGTACCCAATTCAAGAACAGATCGATTAGCACAAATTGGAATGATTGTAATTACAGTTGGTAATAGAGGTGGTCATCCTGGTCGTTCAAAATGGTATCATAATTATGGTTATGGTAATTTAAGAGATTATGGATTGGCCGATAAAAAAACTACTATAGAACAACTTGCAGATCGATATACTTACATAGATATTAATCGAGTTGGTATTCATGGACATTCTGGAGGTGGTTTTATGAGTACAGCTGCTTTGTTGGTTTACCCAGATTTTTTTAAAGTTGCAGTTTCTTCATCGGGCAATCATGATAATGCTGTTTATAATAGATGGTGGAGTGAAAAGCATCATGGAGTGAAAGAAATTGTAAGTGAAAAAGGTGATACTTCTTTTCTTTATAACATTGAGAAAAACCCTGAGCTAGCTAAAAATTTAAAAGGTCATTTATTACTGACCACAGGCGATATTGATAATAATGTACATCCTGCAAATACAATAAGAATGGCAAATGCTTTGATTAAAGCGAATAAACGTTTCGACTTTTTCAATTTTCCTGGACAAAGACATGGATATGCAGATATGACTGAATATTTCTTTTGGCTAATGGCTGATTATTATAGCAAATGGTTGTTAGGAGATTTCTCACAAACAGTTGATATGATTGAGATGAATAGAGATATTGAACAATCTGGAAAGAAGAAATAAGAAAATCAATATAAAATATTTGTCAAGAATTGTTTATGCTCTAGCAGGGTCAAAAGATTTATTTTTTTGATTGTATGCAATAGGAAGTTATTTTTTGAATATTGTCGTTGTCGTTAAATTCGTATAGGTCACAAGCAGATACAAATGATACTCGAATATTATCTTTTAAAAATTCTGCTGTTCCATTTACAACAATTTTTTTATTTTCTTCTATTACATTAATAGTTTCAAATTTTGTAGTAATCGTTTTAAAGTAGTTGCTAACTTGTTTGCAGTTTTCAATAATTTCTTGTTTCCCTGTAAACATATTTTCCTCTAAAACTATCCAAACTGCATCATCTACAATGAAGTCATAAATTTTTTCAAATTCTCCAATTGAAAATGCTAAAGATTTATCTTTATTTTTCATACCATTTATTCTCTTGAGATAGTTAGAAAGTCTCTTTACAATTATCACTAACGATTTGGGCTTGGTGAATTGCTTTTTGCTTTTTAGTCTGACTTCTATTAGCCAAACCCGATTTGGCTTTGTTATTTTTAGTTGTTGCTTATTTTCTCCTTTTGGATTGGTGAATAATCTGTTTTTGTTTCTCCATTTACTTGAATTTTGTCAAAGTAACATTTTACACCTGTTGCAGAATTCATATCTTCTACATTTTGGATATGAAAATGCAAATGAGGTTCTGTAGAATTCCCTGAATTACCGCAAAGTCCAAGTAGTTGTCCTTGTTTTATGTTTTGTCCTTGTTTAACAACGATTGAATGTTGTTTGAAGTGAGCAAAAAATAAATACTCATCATTTTGAGACTTTATAATAACAGTATTACCAGGAACGTAAACTGGGTTTAGTACTCCAGGTAAATTATCTTTAATTCCATCAACTACCAAAACAACTACTCCATCACAAGGTGCAATTAAGTCCTTGCCAAAAGCATAATAATCTTCATTTGCTTTTCCGTTTGTTTTATACGAATTCCCTTCAGCATTAGTTATTACAATGTCAAAGGCATTTTTTTGGGCTTCATTATTAACGTGATAGTTTAATTCTTTTGTGTCCCCACCCCAAACCAAAGTCCATTCATCTTTGAATGGCAATATGAGTATTGTAGTGTTACGAGCCAACTTGGGTAAATTGTTTTCCTTAAAGGGTTTTACAAAAAATCCATTTATTTTTGAGTTATTGTCAACCGAAATATTAACAGCAAACAATGCCCTATCAAAACTTGTTTTGTATGAAGCATAAGTTTGCTCATATTTAACAAATTCTCTTTTGGTAATTTTACCTGCTTGTGTTTTTAGCCCATTTAAAAATTCTTTTGTTTTGTCAATTGGTAACGCGTTTTGCATTTCAGTCGAAAAACTTGAAAATATTGCATCAAAATTATCATTGTTATAATTCATCTCAAAACTGTCTGCAACAGTTTTGTATATAATTTTTTCCGCCTGTCCAGAAGCGTAATTCAAAAAAGTTGTTAAGAATATTGTTGTTATAATTTTTTTCATTTTGTTACAAATATTTTATTGTAAGATATAATTACTGCTAAAGCTAGTATTTCTGTTATTAGATGAAGTTTATTTTAAAAATTCTATTAATCATCAATATCATTTAATACATCCAAAATAGCTTTAACAAAATCACTAACTAAATAACTCACCAATTTGCCAGTTTGAGCATCTGATCTTCCATTACTTAAAGCAATTGCTCCTTCACAAATATGCAAATAGGCAGGTCTACATGTACTTGCTGTGTAATTTATAAATTGTCTTGCATGATATGCATTAATACCAACAGGTGTTTCTGCACTTGTTAAAGCATGTTCAACAGAATCTAAATCTAATTCTATTCCACATAAAGTTTCTTCTGTAAAGCCAGCAGCATGTGCAATAGCTTGCATAAAATTTCTTTTCTCTCTAATAAAAATATCTTCATAAGTAATGCAATCTGTAAACGGATTATTTACTAAATCCATCCAAGTATTTTGAGTAATATAATTTTCATGTAAACCTACCACACAATACTTTTCTAAATAACCATCTTCTTCAGCATATCTAAAAGCATTACCACTATGTCTACCTTCCATGGGTCTGTAATCTGCATGGGCATCTAAATTAATGGCATTAATTTCTGCAATTGAAATTACTCCAGCTTTATGCCAACCCTTTGCAGCACCTTTAATACATGGGTATGCATTATTATGACCCCCACCAATAACAATTGGCATTTTTTTATTTTGAGTAATGATGTGTACTAACTGTTCTACTGCAGTATCAATAGTATTTACAGCGTGCCGAAGTGCTGATAATTTTTCATCATCTTTTAATGCATAAGATTCAATCATTTTCGCTAAATCACTAAAATCAAAATGACCTAATACAATGATTTCTTGTCCATCTAAAAATAAATTACTTTGAATATTTAGAAAAGATTGTAAAAAAGGTAACCAACAACTATCTGCTCCTCCTAAACCACCATTTGCTCTAACACCAATATCTTCTGGAATGCCAAATAATACAAATTTTGCTTTACTGTTTTTCAATTCGCTTTCTAAGTCTGATAATGATTTTATTACCTGAACTTGCTCGCCTAACTTGGTTTCAAATTGTCTAAGTTTAGTTAAAGCAAGAATGTCTTGTTTAGAATAAGTCTTAAAATGTTGTAACATAGAATGCTTTATGAAAGTATTAGTGTTGTGTTTTTACAAAAATTAAAGAATTTAAAGTTAATACTATTTAATAAACGAAAAAAACTTGACCAAAATCATTCATTCAATCTTAACTCAGAAGGTATATTCATATAAATTTGCGGAGCAAAAATAAACGAATGACTGTAGGCATATTAAAAGAATCATCAAACGAAAATCGGGTTTCTCTTTTACCAGAACAAATTGAGACTTTAACAAAAAAAAATATCGAGGTTTTAATTGAAGAAGATGCAGGAATATTGGCATTTGCATCTAATGAATCATATTTACTCAAAGGAGCCAAAATTGTTTCCAGAGAAGATGTTTTACAACAATCAGAAATTTTAATTTTTATTCATCCCACAGAGTTGAAAGGTGTTAAAAAGAATGTTATCATTCTTGGTGTATATCAGCCACTTTCAAATTTAGATATTGTTAATGCATGTTGTAATCAAACTGTAACTTGTTTTAGTTTAGATATGATACCTAGAACAACAAGAGCACAAAGCATGGATGTGTTAAGTAGTCAAGCAAATATTGCTGGTTATAAAGCAGTATTACTGGCTGCTAATTTATTACCACATTATTTTCCTATGTTTATGACAGCTGCAGGTTCTGTAGCTCCTGCAAAAATTTTAATATTAGGTGCCGGTGTTGCAGGTTTACAAGCTATTGCAACTGCAAAAAGATTAGGTGCAGTAATTGAAGTTTTTGATACTAGACCAGCAGTTAAAGAAGAAGTAATGAGTTTGGGAGCCAATTTTATAGAAGTAGAAGGTGCTCAAGATGCAAGCAAAGCTGGTGGTTATGCTGTTGAACAATCTGAGGAATATAAAAATAAACAGCAACAAAGAATAGCTGAAGCTGTTGTTAAAGCAGATGTTGTAATTACTACAGCACAAATTCCTGGAAAAAAAGCACCCATTTTAATTACAGATGAAATGATTAGCAAGATGAAAAATGGAAGTGTGATTGTTGACCTTGCCTCTGCAACTGGAGGAAATACACTTCAAACAAAAAACAATCAAACTATAGTTACAAATAATGGCATTTCAATTGTTGGTAACAGTAATTTACAAAGCTCAATGCCTTTTGCTGCTAGTAAACTTTATGGAAAAAATGTGTTGAATTTTCTTCAACTTATCATTACAAAAGAAGGTGAAATTAATTTAAATTTTGATGATGATTTGGTAAAAGGAACCTGTATTACCCATGATGGTAAAATTGTAAACGAAAGAGTAGCATCATTAATCTCATAACATTATTCTTATGCAAAATATACTTCAGTTCATTAACGAACATCAGCAAATCATTTACATAGTAATCTTAATGATTTTTTGTGGAATCGAAATCATAGAAAAAGTTCCAAGCGTTTTACACACCCCTTTAATGAGTGGTGCAAATGCAATACATGGTGTTGTAGTTATAGGTGCTATAATTGTTATGGGACAAGCAGATACTAATAATTACTTAGCATTAATTCTTGGTTTTATTGCAGTGGTATTAGGAACATTAAATGTTGTAGGAGGATTTGTTGTTACCGATAGAATGTTAGAAATGTTTAAGAAGAAAAAATAAAAGCCTCCCATTTCCTACAAAAGAGAGGTATAAAAATTTTGTGTCTTAGTGCCTTTGTGGCAAAAAATAAATCATTATGGAATTAAATATTCTTACCCTTTGCTACTTAATTGGTAGTGTAACTTTTATTCTTGGTTTGAAAATGCTTTCTCATCCATTATCTGCAAGAAAAGGAAATTTGGTTGCTGCAGCTGGTATGAGTGTTGCTATTTTAGGAACCATTTTTTTATATGAAAAAGATGGACAAAAACTCGGAAATTATCCTTGGATTTTTACAGGTTTAGTACTGGGTTCAATTATTGGAACACTTGCTGCCAAAAAAGTAAAAATGACTGCAATGCCAGAAATGGTAAGTCTTTTTAATGGTATGGGTGGTGCTTGTGCTGCTTTAATTTCATTTATAGAGTTTGGGCATTTACATTCTACAATTTTAACAGGCAGTATTGAAACTGGGGTTTTACTTACCATTTTATTAGGCTTAATTATTGGGTCTATTTCTTTTGCTGGTAGTGTTATTGCTTGGGGTAAATTAAATGGAAGTATTAAAGACTTCTCATTTCCTGGACAACATATCATCAATTTAATTTTATTGGGGGTTGTTATAAGTTTAGCTGCTGTGCTTTTAATTAATTTAAATATTAATAATTACTATTTATTTTATTTTATTGCTCTCATTGCTTTAGTGTATGGCGTATTTTTTGTTTTGCCAATTGGTGGTGCAGATATGCCAGTAGTTATTTCATTACTAAACTCTTTTACAGGAGTTGCTGCTGCTTGTGGAGGCTTTTTATATGATAATAAAGTAATGCTCACAGGTGGAATTTTAGTTGGAGCGGCAGGCACTTTACTGACTTTATTAATGTGTAAGGCAATGAACAGAAGTTTAAAGAATGTATTAATAGGAAGTTTTGGTGGTACTAAAACTAATGGAGATACTGGTTCAAAGCCTCAGGGTAGTTATAAAGAAATTTCTTTACACGATGCTGCAACTATTATGGGTTATGCTAATAAAGTAATTATTGTTCCAGGATATGGTTTAGCTGTTGCTCAAGCTCAACATAGTTGTCATGAGTTAGAAAAAATATTAAATGATAGAAGTGTTGATGTTAAGTATGCAATTCATCCAGTTGCTGGTAGAATGCCTGGTCATATGAATGTTTTATTAGCTGAAGCTGATGTGAATTATGAAAAATTGCTTGAAATGGAACAAGCTAATGAAGAATTTAAAAGTACAGATGTAGTTTTAATATTAGGAGCCAATGATGTGGTGAATCCTGCGGCAAAAAATGATACAAATTCCCCAATTTATGGAATGCCAATTTTAGATGTTGAATTAGCTAAACATGTAATTGTAAATAAAAGGAGTATGAAACCAGGCTATGCAGGTATTGAAAACGATTTGTTTTTTCAGCCAAAAACTTCTATGTTATTTGGTGATGCTAAAAAAGCTTTACAAGATCTTATTGCTGAAATAAAAAATATTTAAAATGTTTTAGGCATAAAAAAAGGGCCAGGATAAATATCCAGCCCCGTTTTTAAAATCCAATATCCTATGAAAAACCGAAACAAATATAATAATAATATTTAACAAACAAATTTTTTATTAATTTTTTTTGATGGTTTCTTAGTCCTTAAGTTTATCAGTAATATACTCTATTTGAACTTCTAAATTTTGCGTGTGGTCTTTTGACAGATTGGCTTCTTTGGCCTTTTTAATTTCGGTTAAAGTCTTGTTTAACAACTCCTTTATCCCTTGACCAAAGGGGGCAACCATATTTCTGAATTTTACCAAAGCATCTACCCCTTTTTTAAAGGTTTCAATATTTTGTAATCTTCCAACATAAAAAGCAAAATTGCCATAGTCATTAAATTTCTCCATCATTCCTTGACCTTCATATTGTTTTAGCATTGCATCAAAATCATTATCAGTCTTAGTTAATAATTCAACTTTACCAACAGCAATTTTTAATCTGCCTTTTATATCTTTTTTTAATTCTGGCAATAATTCTAAAGCTACTTTCTCATTAATTTCACCTAAACCTTTTAATGCTGCCCCTGCAACTGAATAAGATGAATCTTTAATAGCTTTTAAAAATAAATTCTGATAATTTGATTGCTTTAAATTTCCTAAAAAATCAATCGCTTCTGCACGAACTAAACTGTATGCATCGTTAGTTACTATTTCTTCAATTTGTTTTATTGTGGCCTCATCAATTTTTACATCTTGTAAACTTTTAATGGCTCGCATTCTTAATTTATAGTATGGATCTTTAATTGCAGCTTTTAATAAATTAACAGCTTCTTGTTCTTTATTATTTTTAGAAGCAAAATCAATAGCTTCTTTTCTATCTAAATATTGAGCAGCTTTATAATATTGTGAAATGTATTCACTTAAAGTTTTTTGTTCTTTCTTTTCGGCTAATAATACATTGTCGCCATCAAATTTTATTAAATCTATTTTTGAAGTTGAATTGAAATTGAAAGTATCAGATTGATTTTTAATCCAAATTTGATGACGTGTTTTATCTTTTCCAACATATATATCAACAGCTACAGGCATTTGAAACAGATTTAAACTGTCTTGGGTTTGATTAACGATTAATTGAACTTTTTTACCACTCTCTGAATATGAGCTTTTGATTTCTAATTTAGGATGACCGCTATTAAAATACCATTTGTTGAAAAACCAATTTAAATCTTTTCCAGTAACTGCTTCAAAAGCTAATCTTAGTTTATGAGCATTTCCATTTCCAAATTTGTTATCAGTTAAATATTTATTAAAAGATTTGAAAAATGCATCATCACCCACATAATTTCTCAACATGTTTAATATTCTTCCTCCTTTTTGATAGCTCACCAAATCAAACATATCTTCTTTATCTGCATAATGAAATCTTACTAAATCTTTTTTACTGCTGTTGCTTCTTACATAAGCTTGCATTTCATTATCATTTTCTTCACCTGCAGCATCTTTACCTTCTTTATATTCAATCCACAAATACTGACTATAGTCTGCAAAACTTTCATTCACCGTTAAATTGCTCCAGCTTTCTGCAGTAACATAATCTCCAAACCATTGATGAAATAATTCATGAGCAATGGTGCTTTCCCATTTATTACCATCAACCAATTCTCTTGCATTTTGTTGTGCACTCTCTTGATGCAAGGTTGCTGTTGTATTTTCCATGGCTCCACTTACGTAATCTCTACCTACAATTTGTGCATACTTATTCCAGGGATATTCAACTCCAGTAACTTTTTCGCTAAAAAATTTCATCATTTCTGGTGTGTTACCAAAAATGCGTTTTGCAACATTTGCATATTCTTTTTCTACATAATAACTTACTTCTTTGCCTTTATAAGATTCTTTAACTACAGCATAATCTCCAATTCCAATAAAAAATAAATAAGGTGCATGGGGTAAATCCATCTTCCAATAATCTGTTCTAGTACCATTTTTATTTTTTGTATGAGAAACTAATTTTCCATTAGAAAGTGAAACATATTTATCTGGTACATTTAAATAAAACTCTTGAGTAGTTTTTTGATTGGGCTTATCTATTGTAGGCACCCAAACACTTGTAGCTTCAGTTTCACCTTGAGTCCAAATTTGAGTGGGTTTATCTTTTTCCTCACCTTTCGGATTTACAAAATATAATCCTTTGGCATCTTTAATTGCAGCACTACCTTGAATTTCAAGCTCATCTGGCTTAGCAATGTAATCAATATAAATAGTATATTTTTCTGAACCTTTATACGTTTTATCTAAAAATATTTTTAGTGTTAAATTGTCATCATATGTATAAGCCAATGGAATATTTTTTGTTCCTGTTTTTACCATTTCAACTACTTTAATTTCCATTCCTTTTGCATCTAAAACCAATTCTTTGGTTTCGTAAAAATGAGGTTGTAAGGTCAGCCAAACTTTACCAATTAATTGAGATTTAGTATAATCAAAATCTGCTTTTAATTTAGTGTGAACTAAGTCATTAGTTTTAGTTTCAAAAGATCTATACACTTTTTTCCAAGAATCGTCTTTAGTCATTGATGGAAGTTGTGCAATTGAATAATTACAAGCTATTAATGTTACAATTACAAATATTTTTTTCATTATTAATTTTGTTTCGGCAAAGATAAGTTTGGCAATAAATTTTCTTGTTAAAAAATGATTAACGAAGAATTTTGAGTATGAAAGAGTTAATTTAATATAATTGAATTTAATTTGTAAAAACTCGTTCATGCTGAAATTGGTAAATTTTGTTTCTTTCTTGTTCTTAATGGTAAGTGTTGAGGCACAAAATCATCATTTTATTTATTTTGAAAGTCAAAATAATAAACCATTTATTATAAAGTATGAGAACAAAATTTATTCAAATACTAAAAAAAATTATGTCAACTTAACAAAATTGAATAATGGAATAAATCAAATAAAAATAGATATTGAAAATGAAAAGGATTTAAATTTTACAATTTCTATTAATGATAATGACGCTGGTTATATTTTAAAACAAGATGCAAATAACGATTGGATTTTATTTGATATTTTGAATTTTACAAACCTCTTACAAGATATGTTTATACAAAATATTGTAGTTAATAAACAAACTAGTATTATAGAGCCAACTGCAATTATTGAAACTACTAAATTCATTGAACCCATTATAGAAAAAATCGATTCTACTATTTTAATACAGACTCCAAAATCTAACTTAATTCCAACACCTATTTTATTGGATACACTTCAAAAAAAAGAAGATGTAAATATTACTAAAGAAACAAATAAAAAAACGCAACCAACAGATACAATAACCATATTTAACTCTAGTACTAATGATACACTAATAGCATTAAGACTATTAACAAGTTTTGAAAATAATGTTGCTAATACAAAAACTGAATTAAAAAAAGATAGTTTAATAGAAAATGTTGCAATAATTGAAGAAAAAGTACAAACAAAACTTGTAGAAAAAATTCTTCAAGTACAGCTCCAAACAGGCATTGAACAAATGTATGTAGATAGAAATGGTGGCTCAATAGATACGATTTCTATATTTATTCCAATAAAAAATACAGTTAAAGCCGATACTGTAAAAGAAGTAGTAAGACCAATAGTTGAAGAGAAGAAAATGATCAGTAAAAATATAGATGTTGCTCAGCTTAATGAAGTAAACTGTGCTCAAATTGCAACAGAATATGATTTTAATAATTTCATTTTAAAGTTGCAAAAAAGCCCAGTAATAAAAACCAAATTGTCTATAGCTTCAACTGTTTTAAAAGATAAATGTTATACTACTAGCCAAATTCAACGATT
>JAYVBS010000008.1:0-2037 GCA_043750315.1 Chitinophagaceae bacterium | reverse complement strand
CAGTAAGGCTTAAAATAGTTAATGCTGTTAAACAAATTTTCTTCATACTTAAAATATTTTAATGTGGCAAAGTAAAACAAGTAGTATTAAACTGTTCTTAAAAAGATTGTAATTTTTTTAATGGTACTTCTAATTAGTACAACAAGCCAATTATTAAGCAACCAATTACAATAATTGGTGCAGGAGCTTTGGTTTTATGCAATAATAAAAAAGTTATTAAACTTATGATTAATGAAAGCCAACCTTCGAATCTATTTTCAAGTATTGACACGTAAAAAAAATCTTTCATTAAATAAAAAATAGAGCCAAACAAAATACCAACAACGGCTGCATTGATACCTTCTAAAGACCTATAAATAAATGCATATCGTTTTAAATTATTCCAAACAGGGAAAAAGAATAATACTAATAATGCACTTGGCAAAAAAATGGCAACAGTTCCTAAAATACAACCCATTAATTGTGTAAAATTATTTCCTTCTTTTCTCAACAACATTCCCCCAGTATAAGATCCAATAGAAAAAACTGGACCTGGAATGGCCCTTACTATTCCGTATCCTATTAAAAAATCATTTTTGTCAATCTTCAACACATCTCGTTTTTTCTCAACAACTTTCTTGTTTGTTGGGCGTACAACATATTGTTCATACATCATGGGCATTAATACATCTCCTCCCCCAAAAACCAAACTACTAAAACGGTAATTGTTTTCGAAAAGATTAAAGAGTTTTTTATTTTGCCAATTCTGTCTTGTTGCCATTTCACTAGTATATCCAGCAATGATGAAAACGAGAAAAAATATAAGCAAATTAGCCCATTTTATTTTTCTGTTTGATATTACCATTGATGGAATACGAACTTTACTAAAGTTTGTTGCAATACCAGCTAAAACAATTACTGCAGGAAAAATCCAGGGGCTTTTAAACGCTAAAAATGTTGCTAATGCCACAACTACTAAAATTGCTTTAGTAATGGTGTTTTTAATGCAAATGCCAAACAATCTCCAAGCAGAAAATATTATAAAACCAACTGCCATGGGTTGTACAAAACGAAATATGTGTAATGGTAAAGATTTGTTTTGTAAATATTCCATTAAAAAAGACAAGGTTCCCATTAAGAAGCTTGCAGGTAAAATCCAAATTAATAAAGTTAAAAAAGCAAGCGAAATCCCTCCTCTTTTATATCCAATAAGTGTAATAGTTTGTGTAGATGATGCCCCTGGCAACATATTGCAAAAAGCATTAAACTCTACTAATTCAATCTCAGTAACATCTCTTCTTTTGTTTACGAATGTTTTCATCATCATTCCATAATGTCCTTGTGGACCACCAAAAGCAGTTAAACTAAAAAGCAGTACTTGTTTTAAAAAGGGTATATGACGCAATAAAACCATTTGGTAAAATAATTGCCCTAAAGTAATTCCTTTTATTGAAGATTTCACAGATAAAAAACTGCTATTGTAAAAATAATTTGTTGAAACACAATAATAAATATGTTCCATGTGATACAATCTAAAACATAACACATCGTTATTTAAAAACTAATTTCTACATTTGTTGCTATGATGGTAAAAAGTGATTTTAATATTAAAGAATTAAACATTACTGAGTCGTTAACTACTCTTGGTTTTTCTTTTTCGTTGATTGTATGGAACGATGAAGTAAATACTTTTGATTGGGTAATTGAAACGCTAGTAGAAGTTTGTCAGCATACTTTAGAACAAGCAGAACAATGTGCAATGTTTATTCACTTTCAAGGAAAATATGCAGTAAAAAATGGTGATATTGAAACACTAAAATCTATGTGTACTGCCATAACCGATAGAGGCATTAATGCTACTATTGAAGAAATTGTAAATAAATAATTTTACCATTTTACTAATACAGAATTCTTACTTTAATAGTGTGGCGAATATGTTTAAGTAATTCAATGGCTTGAGCAGATATTTTTTTATCTACATCTAAAACCACATAACCAATTTCTTCATTAGTTTTTAAATACTGACCAAGAATATTGATTTTGTTTTTAGATAATGAG
>JAYVBS010000007.1:0-2037 GCA_043750315.1 Chitinophagaceae bacterium | reverse complement strand
ATTTGTATTTTACCCACCCCCCACCCCTCCAAGGAGGGGAAAGAAAATCATGAAAATATTGAATTATAATTATTTAATAATAATGTAAATAAAAATGAGAAGAGACTCTACAGTTTCCCCTCTCGAGAGGGGATTAAGGGGTGTGTTATTTTTATTCACTCTCTTGCAATAACTTTATACACTAAACTAAAACTAAATCATGCTTTGGCTATTGCTTTCACAATTATTTTTTGTAGTAAATAATATTCTTTGGAAATCATTTTTATCAGTATCACTTACTTTTCGATTGGTTTTTGTTAGAGCCATTTTTACGTCCATTTGTTTTGTGTTGTTGTACTTTTTTATGGATGGAAATTTTTATGCTGAAATTTTTCAGCCAGATTATTATCTCATTATCATTGGCTGCATTTTTGGTGCTGCAGGATTATATTGCTTGATTGAATTTTTAAAACAAGGTGCCCTCAATTATATGGGCTATTATTCTTTTTTTGGTATTGCTATTACAGGTGTATATACTTTAATTTTTAAAGGGGATAAACTAAAAAACACTTATTATATTGTTGGATTAATTTTTATTATTCTCGGATATATGCTCTTTTTAAAATCTGCCAATCAAAATGCTTCACACAAAAAAGTAAATTATAAAGACCACTTGTTATTAGTGATTATGACAATTTGTTTTAATGCTGCCATGATCATACAAAGCAAGGTAGTAACGAGTTTTAGTTTTGTAACTGTAGGGTTATCTCAAGAACTGGTAATTTTTGTTTTTGCAGGATTACTGTCTGTAGTTTTAAAGAATCCCTCAACCGCTGTACAAATTAAAATTATTTATTCTTGGAAACCCATTTTAATGGCTATTGTAATTGTTGCTGCTATTGTTACTGGGCTCATTGGTTTAAAAGCAACTAATCCATTATCATCTTCTTTATTCGGATTATTAGTACCAATTCTTACAGTGTTTGGTGGAGTGTTTTTGTTTAAAGAAAAAGTAAGTTTACAACATTATTTTGCTTTAATTATTATGATGTTTGGAGCAGTAGGAATGATGATGTAGAAATTAAAAATAAGTGTTTACTGCAAATTCAAATTGGTCAATTAAAATTTTCTGGCTCACACAGTATAACAATAAAGATCAAAATGGAAATATTTTGAGCTTTATTGTTCATTATTTGATCTTGAGACTACGTTCTTTTTTTATTTCTTTATTAAGTTTATCAAATAATGTTTTACCTTTTTTGGCAGTAATTAAAGATTGTTTTGTAAACTCAGTTAAATCTTTTGGATTATCTTTTTCAATTTTAGCTGCTTGATGTATAGCTATATTTCTTAGTTGAGTCCACTCTTTTAAATCAGTTTCAATAATTGAAACCAAATTTTTTGATTTTTCTTTTTTTAAAAGATCATTCCTTAGCTTTCCTAAGGTTTCAAACGTATGTGCTTTTTTATTTAACTCGGTTAGTCTGCTTTCTAACCTATCAGCTATTAAACTTTCCATTAAAGTAATTGCTTCTAGATAAAACTCATTTTCAAAAGCTAGTTTAAATCTGTCTAAACAATATTTTATTGTTTCATATTTTATTTTGGCAATGCCATTATCAAAAATGGTAGCCCTAATTATTTTGCTCATAATTATTTTTATTTGTCAATGATTAATTTTTTAGTTTCCACACTCTCATCTGTTGTTATATTAACTAAATATATTCCTTTTGAGAAGCTGTTTATATTTATAACATTGTTACCATCATTCAACAGTTGGTTGTATAATTGTTTGCCATAAATGTTTGTAATTATTAGGATTGCTTTACTATTTAACTTATCAACTAAAATATTAACTGTTGATTTTGCAGGGTTGGGATACATTTCAAATTTGAAACTATTGCCAAATTTTATTGTTTTAATTTCTGAATATTCAAACTTCTCATCTTTATCAACCATTTTTAATCTATAATAATTTAAACCAACAAATGGTTTAACGTCTATAAAACTATAATCACTGGCAAAACCTTTAGCTTCAACTGTGCCAATAGCAGTAAA
>JAYVBS010000006.1:0-11043 GCA_043750315.1 Chitinophagaceae bacterium | reverse complement strand
TATTGAAATTGCTGCAGCTATTACAGATAATAATATTCCAATTCAACCAGATGGTACAACACAAACTTTAAATGAATTTGATAGAATTTTATTGCAGTTCAAGAAAAAAAATTGGGAATTGAATATGGGAGATATTGATGTTCGTCAGAACCAAAATTATTTTCTAAATTTTTATAAACGTTTACAAGGAGTTTATTATGTGAATGATAAGAAAGTGGGTAACATTAGCAAGAATAAATTTCAATTTGCTGGGGCTATTGCAAAAGGAAAATTCAATAGAAATGTTTTTAATGGATTAGAAGGAAATCAAGGCCCATATAGGTTACAAGGGGCTAATAGTGAAATTTATTTTATTGTTTTAGCAGGAACTGAAAGAGTTTTTATAGATGGAGAATTATTACAAAGAGGCGAGGACCAAGATTATGTAATTAATTATAATACTGCTGAGTTAACATTCACTCCAAAAAGAATGATTACAAAGGATAAAAGAATTCAGATAGAATTTGAATATGCTGAAAGAAGTTATTTGAACTCTATGTTGTATGTTTCTAATGAAACTCAAATCAACTTTAAACTTAAAATAAATATTGCTGCTTATTCTAATGCAGATGCAAAAAACTCACCAGTCAATCAACAACTCGATAATAAGCAAAAACAATTTTTAGCAAATCTTGGAGATAATTATCAAAATGCTTTTTACATTAATGAAAACATAGACAGTTTTTCAACCACTAAAATTCTATATGCAAAAAGAGTAAATCCTATTAATGTTAATGATAGTATTTATGTGTACTCAACAAATCAAGATAGTGCAAAATACAATTTAGTATTTACAGAAGTTGGAGCAAATAAAGGGAATTATATTCCTTATTTTAATGGAGCCAATGGTAAAGTATATCAATGGATTGCTCCTGTAAATGCAGTACCACAAGGCAATTACGAGCCTGCACAATTTTTGGTTACACCAAAAAAGCAACAACTCATCACAATTGTCACAGAATATTTTATAAATAAAAAAACTTTTTTTAAAGCAGATGTTGCTTTGAGTAATTATGGTGTTAATGCTTTTTCTACCATTAATAAAAATAATGATAAAGGAACTGCTGGAAAATTTACTTTGCAAAAAGAAAATAAAATATCAACCACTTTAAATTTAAAATCTACCTTGGGTTATGAATGGGCAGATCAAAATTTTAAGCCTTTAGAACGATTACGTTCTGTTGAATTTTATAGAAATTGGGGTTTAAACATAGTTAATGCTCAAGCCACAGAACATTTACCAAAACTGGCTTTTGAGCTGGTTAGTAAAAAAAATAATCTAACTAATTATTCTTTAGATGGATATTTTAGGAGTGATGATTATAGTGGTGTAAAACAAACTTTAATTCAAGATTATAATTTTAGTGATTGGAATATAAAAAATAATTTAAGTTATGTAGTCAATAAAAATAATATTTCAACTGGTTACTTTTTTAAACCATCAATTGATATTTCAAGAACACTTAAAAAACTCAATAATTATGTTATTGGTTTAAATTATAGTGTAGAACATAATGAACAACATCTTACATCAAACGATAGTATTCTTCCCATAAGTTTTTCATTTGAAACTATTACTGCTTTTATAAAAAGTAATCAACAGCATTTGAATAAATGGGGATTTAATTTTTTTACAAGAAGTGATAAAATTCCTTTCTATAAAACATTAGAACAAGTTGATAAAAGTTATAACTATAACATTAATGTAGAGTTATTGCAAAATCCAAAACATCAAATAAAACTAAATACAACTTATAGAGAACTCATCATCACAAATTCTAATTTATCTAACTTACAACCAGATAAAAGTTTATTGGGTAGAGTTGAGTATAACATTAACGAAATGCAAGGTTTTATTTTGGGTTATGTGTTGTATGAGTTAGGAGCTGGTCAAGAGCAAAGAAGAGATTATAGTTATGTTGAAGTGCCTGCTGGTCGTGGACAATACACTTGGAATGATTATAACAATGATGGCATTCCTCAGCTCAATGAATTTGAAATTGCTGTGTTTAGTGATCAAGCAAAATATATTCGAATATTTACTCCAACCAATCAATTTTTAAAAGCTAATTATACACAGTTTAATTATAGTTTAAATATTTATCCAAAAAATATTGCTAATAAAATAAAGAATATAAAATTTAGCAAATTTATTAGTCGTTTTTATTTACAATCATCTTTGCAAACTAGTAAAAAAGTTTTGAGTGATGGTAGTTTTCAAATCAATCCTTTTGAAAATAATATTAACGATACTGCATTAATTAACTACACCAATACTTATAGCAATACTTTATCTTTCAATAGAAGTAGTTCGGCTTGGGGTGTTGATATTAGTAATATTAAAAACTATAATAAAGCTATTTTAACTTATGGTTTAGAAAGCAGACAATTGAATGATTGGAACATTAGAGCAAGAGTAAATTTTAAAAAATCTTTTAGTGTTGAAATTCTTCAAAAGTTTACTAATAACGATTTAAGCACTCCACAATTTGCCAACAGAAATTACAGTATACAATCATCCATCACTGAGCCTAAAATCATTTATACATATCTCACAAAATTCAGAGCAATGGCATCATTGCAATTTGCTACTAAAGAAAATAAACAATTAAGTGCAGAAAAAGTTTCTTCAACAGCGTTTAATCTAGAAGCAAAATATAATTCAATTCAAAACACTAGTTTGCTTGCAAAATTTACTTTCAATAATATTCAATTTCAAGGCACTCCAAATACTACTGTAAGCTATATTATGTTAGATGGATTGTTGCCTGGAAAAAATTATTTGTGGAGTGTAGAATTTACAAAAAGACTCAATAATAATTTTGAAATTAGTTTTAATTATGAAGGCAGAAAACCAGGAGAATCAAGAGTAATAAACATTGGCAGGGCTAGTGTTAGAGCCATTTTATAGCAATCTTTAATTTTCTTATCTATTGCTGTATTCAAACATTTACATTTGCAGCAAATTTTATTAATGAACATTGTTGGTACTTTAAAAAATATTGCAGCAAAAACTATATTGGATATTTATGGTTTGCAGTTAAATGCAAACGATATTCAAATTAATGAAACTAAATCAGAGTTTGAAGGAAACTACACTATAGTTTTATTTTCATTGGTAAAGCAATTAAAAAAATCTCCAGAAGTTTTAGGTGCTGAAATTGGTGAATATTTATGTACCAATAATGCATCGATTGCTAGTGCTTATAATGTTATTAAAGGATTTTTAAACATAAGTATAGCTGATGGTTTAATGCTAGATTATCTTCAATCAACTCAAAAAGAAATTTCAACAAAAAAGTCAACTGCTAAAGTGATGATAGAGTATTCATCACCCAATACAAACAAGCCTTTACACCTTGGACATTTAAGAAATATTTTTTTAGGATGGAGTGTTGCAGCAATTCGAAAAGCCAATGGAAACGACATTATAAAAACTTGCATTGTTAATGATAGAGGCATTCACATTTGTAAAAGCATGATTGCTTGGAAAATGTTTGCAAATGGTGCAACACCAAAATCTACCAACACAAAAGGAGATCATTTTGTTGGAGAATATTATGTAAAGTTTAATGATGCTTTAAAGCAAGAAGTAGAACAATTAATTGCTCAAGGAAAAACTAAAAAAGAAGCTGAAAAGCAAACTCCAATTATGTTACAGACTCAGCAAATGTTATTAGATTGGGAGCAAGGGAAACCAGATGTAATTGAACTTTGGAAGGAAATGAATAGTTGGGTGTATGAAGGGTTTGATATTACTTATAAAAAAATTGGAGCAGATTTCGATAAAGTTTATTACGAAAGCAATACTTATTTATTAGGAAAAGAAATTGTAGAAAAAGGATTAGAAAAGAATGTATTTTTTAAGAAGGATGATGGAAGTGTTTGGATTGATTTAACTGCTGATGGATTAGATGAAAAATTGGTGATGCGTAAAGATGGAACATCTGTTTACATTACTCAAGATATTGGTTTGGCTGAACAGAAATACAACGAATACCAATGTGATAAAAGTATTTATGTAATTGGTGATGAGCAAAACTATCACATGAAAGTGTTGAAGTTGATTTGTCAGAAATTAGAGTTGCCATCTGCGAACGAAATTGAACATTTAAGTTATGGAATGGTGGAGTTAACAACAGGCAAAATGAAGAGCAGGGAAGGAACAGTTGTTGATGCTGATGATATTGTAAATGATATGATTGAAATTGCTAAACAAAGAACTTTAGAGTTAGGTAAAGTTGCAGATTTTACAGAAGAAGAATTAGAACATTTGTATAATATTATTGGACTTGGAGCTTTGAAATTCTTTTTGTTGAGAGTAGATCCTAAAAAAAGAATGATTTTTAATCCTGAAGAAAGTATCGATTTTCATGGATTTACTGGTCCATTTGTTCAATACACACATGCACGTATAAAAAGTGTTTTAAGAAAAGTTGGTAGCATTGAAGAATCAATAAATATTACATCTTCTTTATTACCTCTTGAAAAACAAATTTTGCTTTTAGCTGAACAGTTTGAAACAGTTTTGGAAGAAGCTATGCAAGAAAGCGATCCTTCTAAAATTGCAATTTATGTTTTTAATCTAGCCAAAACATTTAATACCTTTTATGCAGAGCATTCTATAGCCAATGCAGAAAGTGATGAAAAGAAAAAATTACGAATTGCTATTTCTGCATTAACAGCAAAAGTGATCAAAAAAAGTATGCAAGTTTTAGGAATTGAAGTGCCTGAAAGAATGTAATTTTCTTTCCAATGCATCTTATACATTTGCACTCTGCCCATGTGTTGAAATTGGTAGACAAGCCACCTTGAGGTGGTGGTACTCGAAAGGGTGTGCTGGTTCGAATCCAGTCGTGGGCACAAATAAATAGCCACTCAATTGAGTGGCTATTTATTTACTTAACTCCAAGTGCATTTAAAATTTTTTCTAAAGGACAAAAATTAGTGAATGCTGTTTGAAACATATTCACTCCAACAAACACTGAAAGCCAAATCCAATTTGGGTTCACATAATGTGATAGTGCAATTCCAGTTAACACAAATGTTCCAGCTACTAAAAAAACAATTCTTTGTTTCATATTTCTATTTTTAATTTTTATTAAATCGATTTTTCTACAGGTACAACAAATGCTCTGATTGGAAATTGAGAACCTGAATTTTGATTAAATGCTTCAATTAAATTCATACAGTTATCTACGTTTTCTATTGTAGTAAAACTGAACACCAATATTGAGTCAAATTTTTCATCACCACTTGCAAACCATTCTTCTAAAAGATTTACAGAATCATTTTGTTTAAACCCTGTAACATCTGTTATACTAAAGACGTTAATATTTGCTTGTTTAAATATTTTTTGAATATCCTCTTGATTATCCTTTAAACAAGTTGTAATAAATAATTTCATGTTGTTTAGTTTATTTGTTTTTCAACATTTTAAAATATAATAATGGCACTACAATTAATGTTAAGAAAGTAGATGTTACTGTTCCTCCCATTAATGAAATAGCTAAACCTTGGAAAATAGGATCGAATAAAATAATTACTGCTCCTAAAGCCACAGCACCAGCTGTTAATAAAATAGGAGTTGTTCTAACAGCACCAGCTTCAACAATAGCTTGTTTAAGAGGAATTCCTTCTCTTAAACGAATATTAATAAAGTCTATTAATAACACCGAATTTCGAACCATAACACCTGCTAATGCAATAAATCCTATCATTGATGTTGCTGTGAAATAAGCATGTAACATCCAGTGGCCTAGTATTATTCCTATCAACGATAAGGGTATTGCTGCTAACATTATTAATGGAACTGTGAAATTCTGAAACCATGCAACAATTAATATATAAATCAATAGAATTACCACAGCAAATGCAATACCCAAATCTCTAAACACTTCAAAAGTTATTTGCCATTCTCCATCCCATTTTAGGCTATAATTATCTTCCATTTCTGGTTGATGTGTGTACTCTTCTTTTAATGTAAATCCTTTTGGAAGTTGAATGTTTTTTAAACTATCAGAAATGTTCGAAATTGCATATGAGGGACTTTCTAATGTTCCTGCCATATCAGCTAAAACATATACTACTTCTTTTTGATTTTTTCTGAAAATGCTTTTTGGTTTTATTTGTTTATTTACAACAACAATATCTCTTATAGGTACTGCATTTCCAGTTGCACTGATAACTTTTAAATTTAAAATATCTTCTAAATTAGTTTTATCAGCATCGTTCAATTGTAACTTAATTGCAGTTTGATGATAAGATTTTGGTTGATAAGCATTGCCTGCTGTCATACCAGATAATGCAGCATTGATGGTTGATGAAACTTGAGCATTTACAACTGCATAACGCATTGCTTTTTCTTTATCAACTGTTATGTGATATTCTGCTTGATCATCCTCTACCATCCAATCAACATCTACAACATTTTTTGTTTTTTCGAACAAGTTTTTTACTTGTTTAGCTATTTTAATTTGCTCATCATAATTGGGACCATAAATTTCTGCAACTAATGTTGAAAGAACAGGAGGACCAGGTGGTACTTCAACAATCTTTGCATTTGCATGATACCGTTTTGCAATTTTTTGAATAGGCTCTCTCATTTCTTTAGCTATGTCATGGCTTTGAATGCTTCTATCTTTTTTATCAACTAGATTAACTTGAATGTCAGATGCATTATCACTTCTTCTCAAATCATAATGCCTTACTAATCCATTGAAACTTATTGGTGCAGATGTACCAACATAAGTTTGATAACTAACTACTAATTTTTGAGTAGAAATATAATCAGCAATATCTTTTGTAACAGCTTGTGTTCTTTCAAGAGTAGTTCCTTCTGGCAAATCAATTACTACTTGAAATTCATTTTTATTATCAAAAGGAAGCATTTTAACAGCTACACTTTTTGTATAAAACAACATCATAGAAGCAAGCAGAACAACAACTGTACTTAGAATAAAAGTCCAACGTTTCCAACGAGATTCTAATAGAGGATTAATGAAAGAATTATAGATTTTATAGATACGGCTTTCTTCAAGTGTTATTGGTTTGCTTTCTTCATGTTCAATTCCTCTTTTTTCTTTTTCACGTAAGAAAATATAACCAAGATAAGGAGTAAGCGTTAATGCAACGATTAATGAAAGCATCATTGCAATTGAAGCTCCTATTGGCATTGGACTCATATATGGTCCCATCATACCAGATACAAAAGCCATTGGCAACACAGCTGCTACAACAGTAAATGTTGCAAGTATAGTAGGGTTACCAACTTCGTTTATAGCAAATAATGCAGCTTGTAAGGGTGGCATTTTTTTCATTTTAAAATGCCTATGCATATTCTCTGCAATGATGATAGAATCATCGACTACAATACCAGTAATAAACACTAATGCAAATAGTGTAATTCTATTCAAAGTGTAGTCCATAAAATAGTAACTGAAAAGCGTTAGTGCAAAAGTTACAGGCACTGATAAAAACACTACTAAACCACCACGCCAACCCATTGCTAACATTACAAAAAGAGTTACAACTACAATTGCAATAAATAAATGAAATAATAATTCAGATACTTTGTCTGATGCGGTTTCTCCATAATTTCTTGTAACAGTAACTTGAACTTCTGAAGGAATTAAATCTTTTTTAAGATGCTCAACTTTATTTACAATTTGTTCACTCAATTTCATTGCATCAGCTCCTCTCTTTTTTGCAATGGAAAGTGTAATTGCAGGATAGTTGGATTTAAATTTCTTAGCAATCTCTTTTACTGCTTGTCCATATCCAAATGATGCATATTGATTGGCAGTTTCTGGTCCTTCTTCAACTTTTGCAACTTGTTTTAGATATATGGGTTGTTGCTGATTGATGCCAACAACAAGATTTGCAACATCATCAACGGTACTTAAAAAATTTCCAGTTTCAACTGCAAATACAGAATCTTTTTGTATCAAATTTCCTCCAGGCATTTGAACATTACTGGCTTGTATTTGTTTGCTGATAGATAAAAAATCAACATGATTTTCAGCCATTCTACTTTTATCTACAAATACTTTAATCTCTTTACTTCTTCCTCCAATAATGTTAATATCAGAAACATCATTAATCTTCTTTATTTCATTGGTTAATTCTTTACCAATTTGCTTCAATTGGTAGTCATCATATTTTTCACTCCAAAGTGTTAAACCCAATACTGGCACATCATCTATGGCTCTTGTTTTAATTAATGGAAGAGTAATGCCTTGTGGCATTTTATCCATATTTTTCATTAATTCGCTATATAATTTTACTAGTGACTTTTCTACATCTTCTCCAACATAAAATTGAACAATCAACATTACTTGACCTTTCATGGAAGTGGAGTAAACATATTCTACACCTTTAATGTTAGAGATTATTTTCTCCATTGGTGCAGCAACTTTTGTTTCTACATCTTTTGGTTCAGCACCAGGATAACCAATAAAAATATCGGCCATTGGTACTTGAATTTGTGGCTCCTCCTCTCTTGGAATTAAAAAAGTACTATAGCCACCAATTAACAAAAAGGCGAACATTAATAGTATAGTAAGTTTAGATTGAATAAAGGCTTTGGCTATATTTCCAGAAAATCCGTTTTTCATTTATTTATATTAATTCGTTTAAAATATTATTACTCCTCAGCTTTAAATTCTATTTTATTTTAATAGGAACACCATTGTATAACTTCCCATCTGCATGAATAATGAATTCTTCATTTTTATCAAGTCCACTAATTATTTCAACTTTATCACCAAAGCTTTTTCCTAAACGTACCCAACGTAATAATGCAGTATTGTTGCTGCTAATGGTGTAAATTCCTGTTAGTTCATTTTTATTTTCGATACTTGATTTTGGAACCAAAACAATATCTGATGTGTTTTGAACTTTTTCTTTTGATATAATTGGAATTGAAACATTAGCATACATGCCAGCATATAAACCATTTTTATCTGCTTCTGAAATACCAATTTTTACAATGTATTGTCCTCCTGTAAATGAGGATGATTGATTAATCTGTGTAACCCTTCCTTTTAAAATTTTATTGATAGAACCAATGCTAACAGTTGCATCTGCATTTTGATGCACTTGTGCAATTGCATTTTCTGGTACAGCTACACTTATTTGATAAGAGCCTTTTTGTTCTATTGTGAGTAATGGCATTCCTGGAGTTGCCATACTACCAGCTTCTGCATTTTTTTGAGTTATGGTTCCACTAAAAGGAGCTGTAAGGTTTGTATAATTGAATAAAGAATTTACTTCGTTACTCATTTGTTTAGCCGATTCAACTCTAGACTTTGCTATGTTGTATTGCAATGTAATATTGTCTAATTCTTTAGCACTTGCACTTTGTTGTTTATATAAGTTAGTGAATCTTTCTAAATCTTTTTGAGCACTTTTATAAGCTGCTTCAGCTTCTATTACCATTGAATTAGTTTGAGCTTTTTTTGCTGCAATATCATCACTATTAATAGTAACTAATAATTGACCTCTACTAACATTATCGCCAACCTTTACATTCATTTTAGTGATGTAGCCCATGACTTTTGTGCTAATATTAGCAGAGGTTCCAGCTTCAACTTGTCCAGAAACATCAATGCTATTATTATTGTTTGATGATGGTTTAGATACAGTAACATTAATTGCTGCATCTTTTTCTACTAAATCCTTATTCTCTTTTGATGAACAAGATATGATAGCTAGCAAACTGAATGCTAGCATTACATTGATAAATTTTGTACTCATGTTTTTTATTAAATAATTTAATTAATTTGATGTTAGGAACTCTATATATGCTTTGGTAATTTTTGTATTAAAAATTGCCTGAGTTAATCCAAATTTTTGTTGAGATACTTGTGTTGTTGCTTGTAAAACATCAGTTGTATTTACTAAACCTTGTTGATATCTATTTGTAAGAATTCTCAAGGCTTCAGAAGCTTGTTCAACAGCAAGGTTTTGTTGTTTAATGGCAAATAGACCATCATTATACTCTCTATATGTTTTGTTTAATTCTAATTGACTTTCTTCTTTTTGTTTAGATAAGTTAAGATAGAGTTTATTTCGTTCTCGAGTTTGAGTTTCAATTTCATTTTTAGTTTTGTTTCCTTTAAAAATATCCCAAGAAAATTGTAACCCTACTAAATAGCTATTAGCTCCAAAACCCAAAATTTTATTATCATTCAACTGATAGTTACCAAATGCATTAAGCTTTGGCAAGTAACTTTTTTTAGAAGATTCAATCATTAAATTAGAAGCTTCAATGGCTTTTTGCATAGCAACGAAATCGGCTCTTGATTCATTTAATTTATTGGATGAAATGCTATCATTATTTTTTTTATCATTAAATTTTTTGGGTACATAAATATTGCCAAATGAAGCACCCATTAAATTACTTAGAAAATCAGAAGTATTAGCAATATTGCTTTTTGCAGCAGCCAAATCTTTTTCAACTGTTGCTATATACACTCGAGTATTTAATACATCTGATTTTTGAATAAGCCCCTGTTGAAAATGATCTTCAGTAAATTTATTAACAGCTTTTGTAGTTTGCAAGGCTTCTTCTAAAACTACAACCGCTTCATAACTCAATTCTAATTGTAAAAAAGCTTTTGTAACTAAAAATGTTACATACTCCTTTGTTCTTTGTGTTAGAAATGCAAAAACTTCTTTTTGTTTTAAAGCAGCTTTTCTTTTATACATCAAGTTCATATTAATAATGGGTTGTTGTATTTCTAATTTTGTTGAAAAGTCTGATGTATTTGAAGGATGATTTAATAAGTCTGGATTAAAATCATTTTGAGAAACGGAACGTTGTTGTAAATTAAATCCAAATGCATTTAATGGATTATTTGTTGTAAAAGCTGTATAACTTAAACTAACATGTGGCAAATAAATTGCATCTGTTTGTTTGTAATTAGAAGTTGCAATTTTTTCATCAATGTTCGATAATTGTATATTTTTATTATTGTTTAAAGATGCAGAAATAGCTTGCTC
>JAYVBS010000005.1:0-4778 GCA_043750315.1 Chitinophagaceae bacterium | reverse complement strand
CCATAACCATTGAAAGTTTTACCAACATATTTACCATTGGCATCATATTTATCTTCTTCTAATCTTTGAACATTAACTGCAGAAAACAATAAATTTTCTTCTTTAATTCCTTTTGAAATTAAATAATTTTTTACAACTGTTTCATCTGCTTTTAATGCAGCATAAGCAGCTTTTAAATCGAATGAATTTCTACTATATGTTCCTCTCCAACTAATCATATCACTTTCAAAATCTCTTTCACCTAAACCTGTAACAGAAATAGATTCATTGACTTTATATCTATATTTAAATGCCCCACTAATTATTATTACTGAAAAAATGAGTGATAAACCAATGATAATGGCAATGATATTTTTACTAGTAAACATATATTTAATTTTAAGTATTAAAATTTCGTTTTATAAATCAATTATTTCAAATTCTGTTCTTCTGTTTTTTGCTTTTCCTTCTTCTGTAGCATTATCAGCAATTGGCAATGCAGCTCCAAAACCTTTGTAGGAAAGTCTTGTAGCAGTCACACCTTTACTCAATAAATAATCTACAACAGATTTTGCTCTGTTGTTAGAGAGTTTAATATTATCATCTGCTTTACCAACATTATCTGTAAATCCTTTAATGAGTAATTTAAGATTTGAATTATCATTTAAGAGTTGTAACAATTTATCTAATTCAACCAAACTCACTGGTAGCAATTGATACGAGCCTGTTTCGAATTGAACATTTTTTAAAGTAGTACTAATATTTTTTTGAATGGGTTGTAAAGCAATATTATTAATGTAAACACTATCTGTTTTTTCTTTACTTAATTCGTATAAATTACTATAATATAAATAGCCTCTTCTATTCACTACAAAAGTGTAATCTTTTCCTGTGGGTAGTGGAATAAAATATTTGCCTAACTCATCTGCAGTAATCTTCATAATAGTTTTATTGGTGGCATTATCTACTAATTCTACAGAACATGGAATTCCTTTATGATTAATGGCATCTGTAACTTGGCCTTTTACATATAGTGTTTTATATGGACGAATATCTTCTCTCAATTCAAATTTATAAATATCCAATCCACCTCTACTATCTGCTCTATCGCTTGCATAGTAAGCAGTTCGTCCATCTGAAGAAATTGTTATGCTTCCTTCATCTTCAATTGTATTAATTGGAAATCCTAAATTTTCTGGAATACTCCAAGTATCTATTGTAGTTTTTCTACTTACAAATAAATCAGTTTTGCCATAGCCTGGCCAAGCATCTGAAGTAAAATATAAGGTTTGATTATCTGCATGAATATATGGATACAATTCATTTCCAGTAGTGTTAATAGTTTCCCCCATGTTAACTGCTGGTCCCCATTTGCCATTGGCTTGCCTAGTACACATGTATAAATCTCTTCCTCCAAAACCACCTGATCTATCACTAGTAAAATAAAGTGTTCTACTATCAGGACTAATACTTGGACCACTATCCCAGTATTGTGAGTTAATATTTTCTCCTAAATTTTCTGGTTCACTCCAACCTTCAGGAGTAATGTATGAAATGTATAAATCGTAATTACCATAGCCTTGATTGCCAAAATCTCCTGCAAAAATGAGCCATTCACCATCACTAGAAACTGTTGCTGCACCCTTTAAAATGGTTTTGTTAATTGAACCTTCAATAATTTCTGCAGTAGAAAATTGGTTGTTATGGATAGTTGATTTTGCAAAATATTCTCCTCTATTAATCATTCTCGAAAACACCAACAAAGTATCACTAATGCTGAGTGTTGGATAATATTCTGAGTTAACAGTATTTACACTATCGCCTAAATTAATTGGGTTAAATTGGTAGGTGTTTTTTGAATTTTTGTTTTGATAACTTACTGCAAATTCGTAAGATTTTTTTCTATACAAAGCACTTCTAATACTTCTTTCATTGAGTGAAGGAATATTTAAGAATTCATTGACTTGGTATAGTGCTTCTTCAAATTTTCCAAGCCCAGCAAGATTTATAGAGTAGGGCAATCTATAGTAAGCAGCATAATTACTGTCTTTGTTCATGGCTACTTTATAATTAATTACTGAATTATTATAATCTTTTTTTTCACCATAAATTCCAGCTAATGATAAATAGGCTTCAACATAATTCGGGTCGGCAGTTAAAGCTTTTTGTAAAGTTTCTATAGCATCATTTAATGCACCATCGTTAATTTGACTCATGCCAATTGCATATAATTTTACTGCTCTAGGGTTTGTTGTTCTTGTTTGTGTTTTAACAGCTGTACATCCTAAGAAAAGAAAAATAAAAACAATATATCGCATGTAAAAGCTTTGTTGCTAAGTTGATTTAAATAACACAAACTTTAAGTTAAAATCTAGTTATTAATTTATGGTACGTTAATGTATTTATGAATTTGTAAACTCAATTGCCACTGTGGATTGGCTTTGATATAATCTATAATTAGAGGAGTTACAATTTCTCGTTTATCCCATTCTGGTTGTAGATATAATTTGCAAGATGGATTTACTTGAGCAGCATATTCTTCAGCCCAATCAAAATCGCTTTTATTAAACACTACAATTTTTAATTCATGAGCTAAGGGTAAAATTTCTGGAAGAGGGGCTTTGAATTTTTTTGGAGATAAACAAATCCAATTCCATGAACCACTGAAAGGAGAGGAGCCGGAAGTTTCTATATTAGTTTCAAAACCTAGTGTTTGTAATTGCTGTGTAAGTTCATCTAAATTATGCATTAAAGGTTCACCACCTGTGATGACGATGATGGGTTTCTTGTTTGTAGTTTGTTGTTTCTCGTTAGTTGTTTCTAGTTTTTGGTTTTGACTTTTAACTTTTGACTTTTCTTCGTACTTCGTACTTTGTACTTCTAACTTTAACTTCTCTATGATTTCATCAACACTAAATTTTGGATGAGCATCTGCATCCCAACTATCTTTAACATCGCACCACACACAACCTACATCACAACCTCCTATTCTGATAAAATAAGCAGCTCTACCTTTATGGAAACCTTCTCCTTGTAAAGTATAAAAAGATTCCATTACCGGAAGTGTAGTGATATGTTCAACCAATAAACTCAAAATAAAAAAATTAAAAATTCAACATTTACAATTTAGAATTATTCAAATATGCTTTCATAGTATTCTTTAATAATCCTGCAATTGTCATTAAGCCTACACCACCAGGAACAGGAGAAATTGCACCTGCTTTTGTAGCAACGTCATCAAAATCTACATCGCCTTTTATTCTATAACCTCTTGGTGCAGTTGCATCATCCACTCTTGTAATTCCAACATCAATAACAATGGCTCCTTCTTTAATCATGTTCGATTTAATAAATCCTGGCTTACCCATTGCTGTAACCAATATATCTGCATTGCTGCAAATTTCTTCTAAATTTTTAGTATGGCTATGACAAATAGTAACAGTGCAATTTCCATAAGTATGATTACCACTTAGCAAAATACTCATTGGCCTTCCAACAATATTACTTCTACCAATTACTACAGCATTTTTACCTTTTGTTTCAATGTTGTAATATTCCAGTAACATCGTCATACCATAAGGAGTTGCTGGAGCAAATGTTGGATGACCTTGAACCAATCTTCCAGAATTTAATGGATGAAATCCATCCACATCTTTTTTAGGAGAAATGGTTTCTATCACTTTTAATTCACTAATTTGTTTGGACAATGGTAGTTGAACTAATATGCCATCAATTTCTGTATTGTTATTTAAATCTTCAATAGTTTGTAATAATTCAGCTTCTGTTGTTTCTTCATTAAATCTAAGTAGTGTAGATTGAAAACCTACTTCGCCACAACTCTTAACTTTGTTGGCAACATAAGTTTCACTAGCTCCATTATTACCCACTAAAATGGCTGCTAAATGTGGCACTCGTTTACCTTCAATCTTTAAAGCATTTACTTTTTGCAATAAATCTTGTTTAATGTGTTGAGAACATATTTTGCCATCAAGTACTAACATATAGCAAAGGTATAAGGCTGTAGTTTAAAGAATATTAATTAATGATGAACTTGTGGGGTTCTATTAAAATTTTCTTCTAAGGATATAAAAGTTTCGGTTCTTTCAATACCAACAATGTTTTGCAATTTATCGTGCAATACAATTCTTAATTGCTGAATATCCTTACAAGCAATTTCTGCAAACATGCTGTAATTGCCAGTGGTGTAATTGAGCCTAACAATTTCAGGAATTTTTTTTAATTCTTTTGCCACACTATCATACAAAGAACTTTTTTGCAAATACACACCAATAAAAGCAATGACATCGTAGCCCAATAATTTTAAATCGGCAACCAGTTTTCTTCCCTTAACAATATTGCTTTCTTCTAATTTTTTTATACGAACATGAATGGTGCCACCCGAAACAAAAAGTTGCTTGCCTAAATCGGCATAAGAAATATCTGCATTATTCATTAATGCTTGAATAATTTGCAAATCGAGTTTGTCAATATTTAATTTTGAAGTCATATTTTTAAAATATTTAAATAAAAGTACAAAATATTTGATAATATCTATATTTTTTTAAAATAGATGTTAATTTGTTCAATGAATTGAAAAATAACTTAGCATTGCACTATCAATGAGTTCTTACATACTGTGGGGTGATGAAATTTTGGCAGACATACCCTCTCGTCTCGGGGGTGAAGATAACAGAATAAATTTGAGCATAGAGTTGACCGAAACACCAGTTAGGCCGACCGGGGTTGACCACCAAACTTTGTGCTTTAGCTAACTGCTTCGTGGAGGTTCGAACCCTCCC
>JAYVBS010000004.1:0-2062 GCA_043750315.1 Chitinophagaceae bacterium | reverse complement strand
ATCCTTTTTGCGTTTTTGGTCATCCCAATTTTTCAAAAAATTTATTTTCATTTATACCTAAAAGTAAATTGGGAGCTACAAATCCAAAATTTAAAAATGAAAATTGTTATGGTTGGAATGTTTTTAATAAAGATGTTTTTAAAACATTAAAAAGTTTAAATAATCAACTTCAAATTAATTATTTATTAGAAGCTTATAAATTGTTTGAGAATAAAAATGATTTTTTTATTAAACCAAAATCTGAATTAGAAACAGATTATTTTTTTAACAAACTAGCTGGTTCTAATAAATTGATGCAACAATTACAGCAAAACAAAACAGTTGAAGAAATTAGAAAAAGTTGGCAAGAGAAATTAATTGTATTTAAAAAAATAAGAAAAAAATATTTGCTGTATAAAGACTTTGAATAATTGCTATTTATATTCTCCAAATACTTTTCTTAAAACATCTGCAATTTCGCCAAGTGTACATTTATTTTCAACAGCATCAATTACAAATGGCATTAAGTTAGAACCATCTTTTGCAGCAATAGCAATGCTTTCAAGACATTGATTTGCTTTGTTGCTGTCTCTTTCACTCTTTATTTTTTTTAATTTATCAATTTGTAATTGACGAATGCTATCATCAATTCTTAATAAAGGGGTATTATAAGTTTCATTGCTTTCGAAACTATTTACACCTACAATTATTTTTTCTTTAGTTTCAATATTTCGTTGATACTCATAAGCACTTTTAGCTATTTCATCTTGCATAAAACCTTGTTCAATTGCTGCAACACTACCACCTAAAGCATCAATTTTATTTATTAAATCCCAAGATTTTTGTTCTACTTCGTTCGTCAAATTTTCAATAAAAAAGCTTCCAGCTAAAGGATCAACTGTATCTACAACACCACTTTCAAAAGCAACAATTTGTTGTGTTTTTAAAGCAATACCAGCAGCTACTTCAGTTGGTAAACTCAAGGCTTCATCATAACCATTTGTATGCAAACTTTGTGTGCCACCTAAAACTGCAGCAAGGGTTTGAATGGTAACTCTAGCAATATTATTTAATGGCTGTTGTGCTGTTAAAGTGCTTCCTCCAGTTTGAGTATGAAAACGAAGCATCATAGCTTTTTCATCAGTGGCACCCAATTCTTTCATCATTTTTGCCCACATTCTCCTTGCAGCACGAAACTTAGCAACCTCTTCAAATAAATTATTATGTGCATTAAAAAAGAAAGACAATCGTTTGCCAAAAACATTTATATCCAAACCCTTTGCTAATGCAGCTTCTACATAAGCTTTACCATTGCTTAATGTAAAAGCAATTTCTTGAACAGCAGTACTTCCAGCTTCTCTTATATGATATCCAGAAATTGAAATAGTATTCCATTTTGGCAACTCTTTACTGCACCATTCAAAAATGTCTGTAATAATTCTCATTGAGGCTTTTGGAGGATAGATATAAGTTCCTCTTGCAGCATATTCTTTTAAAATATCATTTTGAATTGTTCCAGTAATCTTTTTTAAATCGGCTCCTTGTTTTTTTGCTAAAGCAACATATAAAGCCAATAAAATAAATCCACTTGCATTAATCGTCATTGATGTTGAAACTTTTTCTAATTCAATTCCAGCAAAAAGTTGTTCCATATCTTCAATGCTATCAATGGCAACACCAACTTTACCAACTTCACCATCAGCTAATTCGTGGTCACTATCATATCCAATTTGTGTAGGTAAATCAAAGGCAACACTTAAACCATTAACACCTTGTGAAAGTAAATAATGATATCTTTTATTGCTTTCTTCAGCAGTCGAAAATCCAGCGTATTGCCTCATGGTCCAAAGTTTGCCTCTGTACATATCTGGCTGTATGCCTCTTGTAAAAGGAAATTGGCCAGGGAGTTCATTACTGGGCAGTTGACTATCGGCTGTCGTTTGACTATAAACTTCTTTTATTTCAATACCACTATCAGTATATTTTTTATTCATTGAATATTTTTAGTAGTTAACTACATCATTTTCTTTGCTTCTTCCGCTAAAACTTCGCCAACTACATCAGCTAATTTTCCTTTCTTATC
>JAYVBS010000003.1:0-2065 GCA_043750315.1 Chitinophagaceae bacterium | reverse complement strand
TTGCTTTTTCTTTTGTTTGATAAATAAGTTCTTTATCTGCAACATGTATTTCTGTTAAATCTTTATCAATAGTTGCCACCCCAATAATTTTACCTATTTCATTTTTTATTGGAAAAAAAGAAATAGAAACATGAATTACAGTTCCATCTTTTCTTAATCTTTGGGTTTCATAATTTAAAATTGAATCTCCCTTCAAACATTTTTTCGATAATTTATCTAATTCTAAAATATATTTTGGTGGTACAGTTATGTTTACATTCTTGCCAACAATTTCACTACTTAAAAAACCATACATTTTCTCGGCACCAATATTCCAAAAAGTTATTATGCCATCAAGTGTTTTTACTTTAATGGCTAAATCTGAAGAATTCATAATAAAAGAAGATAACCTTCCACTATTATTATGCTCTACTAAACAATCAAAATTTTCTTTTTGTTTTAATAATTTTTTAGACATAAATAATTAATTTAAATCATTTTCATTTCCTATTTCTTCAATTGGGCTTCTGCTTTTTTCTTTCAATTGTTTAAAATGAGACGGGGTAAGCCCAGTAATTTTTTTAAATTGATTAGAAAGATGTGCTACACTGCTATAATTAAGTTTATAAGAAATTTCTGTAAGGTTTAACTCATCATACATCAAAAGTTCTTTTGCCAATTCAATTTTATGAATAATGATGTATTGTTGAATGGTGATGCCTTTTACAGCAGAAAAAATGTTTGACAAATAAGTATAATCGTGATTTAATTTTTGACTGATATAATCAGAATAATTTATTTGTGGCCAATCGTCTGCATGATGTACCATTTCTATAATTACATTTTTAACTCTTTCAATTAAAATAGCACGTTTATCATCCATTAATTCTAATCCAGTATCTACTAAAGCCATTTTGAGTAATTCGCGTTGCTCAGTTGAAATATCTTCCATAATTTCTATTTCACCTAAGTCAACAACAATAAAATGCAAATTCAACTTTCTCAATTCTTCTTTTACTAGAATTTTACAGCGGTTACTAACCATGTATTTAATAAATAATTTCAAATTAATTTTTTAGTTGATTATTTCCTTAAATATTCTTTATGAGTTTTCAAGTTACACTTTTAAAAATTGGTTAGCTAATTTATTAAATTAACATACTCAAACAAAGTAATTTTTTTGGTGCTTTAGTACTAATTAGCTGTTACATAAAAAAAGGCAACCTGAAGTTGCCCTTAACCAAAACTTACCAAAACTATTTATGCCCTAATAAATAAAATACTCCAAATTGAAAACCATCATTTGTTGATTTTGAGCTCGTATTTTCATTAATATTACTTAAGCCCAAATTATATCTTGCATCAACTCCAAAACCAGATTTTGTATCAATATATCCAATACCTAAACCAAGTGCTAAATCTATTCCTTTTATATTTGATTTTATATCTGTGTTAGAATTATTAGTTTTTGATTTTGCACTAGCTAAAAACCCAACTTGTGGTCCAGCTTGTAATCTAAAACCATTATCAAACATATATTGTAACATTAATGGAATATTGATGTAATCTAAATTGACTGTAGTTTGTGTACCCAAGAATGTATATTTTGCTCCTTGAGATGAATACACAATTTCTGGTTGAAAAGCTAATTGCTTAGATAAATGAATATGGCCAATCATTCCAACATGAAAGCCTAATTTAGAGTCGTAGGTGCTACTACTACTGTTATTAATATTGTAGCTATTTAAGCCTGCTTTAAAACCAATGTTTGCATGTTGTGCAAAAGAAGATCCTGTCATTAAAATTGTAGCCATTGCTACTGTAAAATAAAATTTCATATTTTTTTTGTTTTTAAATAATTACATACATTACTCTATGATGTTTAATTTTTTTAATGCAGAGCATTAATTATTTATTTAACAAAGTTGTAGTTTGTAATGATTTTTCTTTTACACATCTATATATTTTAGTTGTATAATTCACACATTTATTTTTGTAACTATATACTAATTTTTCTTTTGTAAATCTTTTTTTCTTTGCAATTCTTTTTCTTTCTCTACAGCTTTTTCCTTTTGTTGTTCTTTCA
>JAYVBS010000002.1:0-11183 GCA_043750315.1 Chitinophagaceae bacterium | reverse complement strand
CGGGGATTGTTCTGCAAAAACTTCATCAATGCCTAATTCTTTTGCTACCCAATCGCATTTTTCTTTTTTATCACCACTTAATAAAATGGTTTTAATATTTTTTGAGTGAAGCCATTGTATCACTTGTTTTGCTTCTGGTCTTATTTCATCAATCACATCAACCCATCCTATTAGTTCATTATTTTTTGAAATGTAAATATTGTGAGAGTGATCTGTAGTTTTTTCTATGACTGCTTTAAATGAAGTTGCTGCAAGCTTGTTAGCTTCTTTATCTATAGCTTCTAAACCTAATCCTTTAATTTCTTCAATAGTTGCCCATTTAATTTCTTCTTTGCTTTTCCATTCTTTTGTTATAGCTAATGCTATTGGATGATTTGAATATTTTTCTAGTGAATAAACAATTTGCTTAAATATACTTTCATCAATTGTAGTTGAAAAATTTTGAATTTTAAATTCACCTGTTGTTAAGGTTCCAGTTTTATCAAATACAATTTGTTTAATCTCTTTAAATTTTTCTAAACTAGTAGCATCTTTAAATAGCACACCATTTTTACTTGCTCTACCTAATCCAACAGCAATAGCAGCAGGTGTTGCAAGACCCATTGCACAAGGACAAGAAATTACCAATACTGCAACTGATCGAATTAAACTTTCTGTAAATGAAACATTAAAAACAAAATGGTTAATAACTAAAGTAAGAATAGCAATAATGATAACTGCAGGTACAAATACAGCACTAATCTTATCAGCTAATAATTGCATGGGTGGTTTTTCTGTCTGTGCATTTTGAATCATTTTAATTATTTGAGACAAAACTGTATCATTACCTGCAGCAGAAACTTGAGCTTTAAATACACCATCATTTACAATACTTCCACCAATTAAAATATCTTTTTCTTTCTTTTCAATAGGTAAACTTTCTCCAGTAATTATGCTTTCATCAAGAGTTCCATTTCCCCAAAGAATTTTGCAATCTGCAGGAACTTTTTCTCCAGTTTTTATTAAAATCAAATCACCCACTTTTAAATCTTTACTATCAACTTCAAAAGTCTGTTCTTGATATTTATCGTCAAAAGCAATCATCGTTGCCTTTGTAATTTGAGATTTTAATAATTTTTTTAATTCTGTTTGCGTTTGAGCACTAGTTTTTTCTTCTAAATAATTACCAAAAAAAACAAGCGTAATGGTTGTTGCAGTAGTTTCGAAAAACATAAATTCATGGGCTTTGCCAATAAGCAAACCATATAAACTATATCCATAAGCAGCTGTTGTACCCAATGCAATTAACACATTCATATTTGGGTACCTATTAAGCAAACTTTTAAAAGCACTTTTGCCAAAGTAGCTCATGCCAACAACATACACAACTGTTGCTAAACTCAATTGTACCAAAGGGTTCATGAGCCAATGAATCTGAAAAATATGTGCAAGAAAAAGTGGTAAAGAAAAAGCTAAGCAAACAAAAAATCGTTGCCAATGATTTTTAAAAATTGATTTTGATTTGACTATTTCATCAGTTGTTGCAGTTGCTTTAACAACATTATATCCTAGCCCTTCAATATTTTTTTCAATTTCAGTTAAGGGAAGATTGTCTTTATTTTCGAAACTCACATCTCCATTTACATAATTTACTTTTACGTTTTGTAATCCTTTTTTTTCTAAAGTTTTGGTTATGGAAATTGCACAACCGCTACAATCCATTCCATCTACTTTAATTAATTTATTTTCCATTTGTAATGCAAATTTACTTTAGAGTTTTAAATTAACTTAGCGATAAAAGAATAATCTTTACATGATAGTTGTCAGATTATGCAGATAGATTTTAACTTAAAGGAATTAAATGAAGTTGTAAAAAAGGTTTGGGAACAAAATAGCCATTATAAAATCTGGACTTTTAATGCCCCTATGGGTGCTGGAAAAACTACTTTTATAAATGCTCTATGTAAGTTTTTAAAGGTTGAAGAGTTGAGTAATAGTCCAACTTTTTCTATAATTAATGAACATGAAAGTAAAGCTATAGGAACTATTTTTCATTTGGATTTATACAGATTAAAAGATGAACATGAAGTTGTAGATGTTGGTGTTGAAGATATTTTGAATAGTGGGTATTATTGTTTTATAGAGTGGCCAGAAAAAGCAAATTTTATTTTGCCTGAAGAATATTGTAATATTCAAATTGAGTTATTAGATGATGGTAAACGAAGAATTACTTTTTAGTATACCATAATAAACTTCCATCGCCATAACTTAAAAATCTAAAATTATTTTCAAGAGCATAGTTGTATACTTTTTTCCAATCATCTTTTAAAATTGCAGCAACTAAAAGTAATAATGTTGATTTTGGTTGATGAAAATTTGTTACTAATGCATTTGCTACTTTTAATTGATAAGGTGGAGCAATAATGATTTGTGTTTTTGCAATAAGCTTTTCTATTTTATGTAAAACCATAAATTCTTTTAAAGCTGTTAAGGCTTCTCCAGATGAATAATGCTTAGGCAATTCATAAGCATCCCATTGATGAATTTGTAATTCATCAACTTCATTAATTTCAGTATTAATTATTGCTTTAACACCCATCCAATAAAGGGTTTCAATAGTTCTTAAAGAAGTTGTTCCAACAGCAATAATATTATTTGATGCATTTTCAATGAGCTCATTTATAAACGAAATATGTATTTCAAAAAATTCTTGATGCATTTCATGATCTTTCATGTTTTCAGTTTTCACAGGTTTAAAAGTTCCTGCTCCAACGTGTAAGGTGATATAAGTTGGTTGAATGTTTTTTTCTTGCAACAATTTGAAAATATTTTCAGTAAAATGCAAACCAGCTGTTGGTGCTGCAACTGAACCATCATACTTTGCATAAACAGTTTGATAAGTGGTTTTATCTTCTTCTTCAACTGCTCTATTTAAATAAGGTGGTAACGGAATTTCTCCTAAAAAATGTAACACTTCTGCAAAAGTTAAATCTTCATTTTCCCAACTCAACTCAATTAAAAAATAATCATTTTTTTGTTCAATTTTTTTTGCATAAAACGATTGAATGATATGATGATTTTTAATTAAAACTTCTTGCTTCCATTTCTTTGCACCACCAACTAAACATTTCCAAAGTACTTTATTTTTTTGCAGCATTGCAGTAGTGATGTCTGGATAAATTTCAGAAGGTTCTAAGCAAAATATTTCAATTGTGCTTCCTGTTTCTTTGGTAAATAATAATCTTGCTTCAACAACTTTTGTATTATTAAAAACCATCAAACTTTTCGATGGAATTTCTTTAGAAATATTACAATAATTCGACTCAGTAATTAATCCATCATCATAAATCAATAGTTTACTATCATCTCTATTTGCCAATGGGTATTTTGCTATCTTATCATCAGGCAAATCGTAGGTAAAATCATTAATCGACAGTTTTTGAGGCTCCATTTTGTTCTTTTTTTATCTTTTGCAAAAAATATCCCACCAATTCCCACCAATTTTAGCTTTACTTATTCACAGTAATGTTAATTATAGAAATAGTAAAAAGTGAATAACAGCAAGCATTTCTATACAATTTCCACAATAAATTCTCACTTAATTCACAGGTAATCCACAATTTATCCTCATAGAGCCAAAAAAACTTTTTGGGAAATTGTGTTTTTCTAGGTTATTTTGTGTGAATAAGTGGTAATTTTATACTTATTTCTTAACAATGAGCAAATTTCAAGGTGAATATCAAGCAACAGTAGACTCTAAAGGTCGTTTCCTTCTGCCTGCAGCAGTGAAGAAACAATTACCTGAAGATGAAACAACTTTTACCATTAGCCGAGGCTCTGGTAATTGCTTAATTCTTTACCCAAAATCTGCTTGGGATAATATCTTAAACAAAATTAGTGGTTTGAATGACCTTGACCCAAGAGTTGTAATTTTTAAAAGAAACTTATTACGTGGTGCAACAGAAGTGAGCTTAGATAGTGCAGGTAGATTAAACATTCAACCAACATTAAAAGAGTATGCAACCATAGAAAAAGACATTGTGCTTTTTGGGGTTTTATCTCGTTTTGAAATTTGGGATAAGACTAAATACAATGCCATGTTCGAAGATATGTCTCAAGATAGCTTGAGTGAAAACTCAAAATCTATTTTGGATGAATATAGGATAAATTTTAATGATTAGTTTTTGTGATGACAAACAACAACTATCATATACCAGTTCTTTTACAGGAAACTATAGCAGCACTCAATATCAATCCCTCAGGAATTTATGTGGATTGCACTTTTGGTGGTGGCGGACATAGCAAACACATTCTTGAACAATTGAATGAGAAAGGGAAACTCATAGCTTTTGATCAAGATGAAGATGCTAAAAAGAATTTGTTAGATGATGAACGATTTCTTTTTGTACCACACAACTTTAGGCATTTACAAAGGTTTTTGAGGTTATATAAGATTGATAAAATTGATGGCTTACTTGCAGATTTAGGAGTAAGCAGTCATCAGTTTGATGAAGGCTCTAGAGGTTTTTCCACCAGATTTGATGGTCCTTTTGATATGAGAATGAATGTGCAACAGGAACTAACAGCTCAACAAATTATTAGTACCTACACTGCTCAAAAATTGCAATGGATTTTTCAAGAGTATGGTCAGGTTACTAATGCAAAAAATTTAGCAGCTCATATTGTTCAAAACAGAACCAATGCACAATTTGAAACTATTGCTCAGTTTAAAACATTCATAAGTGCATTTGTAAAAGGAAACCCAAATAAATATTTGGCTCAAGTATTTCAGGCATTGAGAATAGAAGTGAATGATGAAGTTGGTGCTTTGAAAGAAATGCTGTTGCAATTGCTAAATGTTTTAAAAGTTGAAGGAAGAGTTGCCATCATCACTTTTCATTCTTTAGAAGATAGATTGGTAAAAAATTATTTTAAGAATGAAGGTTTTGAGGTTGAAATAGATTCCAATCCATTTTCAACTGAAGTAAAAGAAAAAAAGTTTAGGGCTGTAAATAAAAAACCAATTGAAGCTAGTGAAGAAGAATTAAAACAGAACAATAGAAGTAGAAGTGCAAAGCTTAGAGTGGTTGAATTTTTAGGTTAAAAATGTTGAACAGCAATGTTCATTTATATAAAGGTTGAAAAATTAATAAATCCGTGACTGAAACAACTGTACCTGTAACAGAAGAAAATCAAAATAAGAGAACATCCTCAACAAATGTTTCAAATCTTTTTTCTGCAAAATGGATCAATGCCAATCTCTACTTTTTTCTTTATTGGGCTTTATTACTTGTTGGTTACATAGCTTTTGGACATTGGACTGATAAAACCCTTAGAAACATTAGTAGCACCCAAAACCAATTAAAAGATTTACAGTACGAGTATAAAACTATTAAAAGTCAGGTAATGAATATTAGTGGCGAAGCACAAGTTGTAAAAGCTGCAGAACCTTTAGGCTTAAAAATTAGTAATACAATTCCTAAAAGAATTCAAGTTCAAAAACCTTCAGAAAAAAAATAATTATTCTATTAAAGAATGGATGTTAAAAACGACATATTATCTCGAGCATTATTTAGTTTTTCACTAATTATAGTAGTTGCTGTAGTAATTATGGGCAAAGCTTTTAATATTCAACAAAAACAAGGAACATTCTGGAGAAACTTAAACGAAACACTTCATGTAAAAACAGAAGAAGTTTTAGCTGAAAGAGGTACTATTTATAGTGAAGATGAAAAAATGTTAAGCACAAGCATTCCTCAATTTGATATTTATGTAGACTTTGCTGCTGAAGGATTAAGAGCAAAAAAAGGTGCTTTGTTTTTTGACAATTTAGATTCTTTGTGTTTGCAACTAAGCAATCTTTTTGGAGATTATAGTTATGGAGATTATAAAAAAATTCTGAAAAGAGGATATGCAAGTAAGGAAAGATACTATCCACTGAAAAAAAATGTTACTTACGATCAATTCATTCAACTTAAAAAATTTCCATTAATAAGATTAGGAAAAAACAAAAGCGGATTTGTATTTGATGTAAAAAATAAAAGATTAAACCCTTATGGAATTCTTGCTTTTAGAACAATTGGTTTAGCAAGAGATAGTTTTAAAGTTGGTTTAGAATTAAGTTACGATAGTTTGTTAAGAGGAGTGAGTGGAACAAGAACTGTTAGATACATTGCTGGTGGTGTGCCTGTTCCTTTAGATGAAGCAGTAAAAACAGAAACTTTAAATGGAAAAGATATTGTTACAACTATTGATGTTTTAACTCAAGAAATTACCGAAAATGCTTTAATGAAAATGATGGTTAAAAACCAAGCTACACATGGTTGTGCCATTGTTATGGAAACAAAAACTGGAAAAATAAAAGCTATTGCTAATTTAGGTCATGATGTGAATAGCAATAATTATTACGAGAATAAAAATTATGCTTTGTATGCTACTGAGCCTGGTAGCACTTTTAAATTAGCTACTTTATTAGCATTGTTAGATGATAGAAAAATCAATTTAAATACTCTCGTTGATTTACAAAAAGGTGCTTGGCCTTTTGCAAAAAATGCAACTGTATATGATGCAGAAATACATGGAAAAAATTATGTAACTGCACAACAAGCTTTTGAATTGAGTAGTAATGTGGGCATGGCTAAATTAATTTGGAATAGTTATGCAACAAACCCTTATCAATTCATAAATAAATTACATCTTCTAAAATTAGATACCCTTACTGGTATTGATTTGGTGGGTGAAAGAAATCCTATTTTTCACAAGCCAGGAACGAGAGGTTGGGAAAGAACTACACTGCCTTGGATGGCTCATGGATATAATGTAAGTGTTACTCCATTACAAACATTAATGTTATATAATGCTGTTGCCAACAATGGGAAAATGATGAAGCCTTATTTGGTAAGTGCTATAAGAAATCAAGGCATTACTGAAAAAGAATTTACACCAACAGTTTTAAATGATAGAATTTGTTCAGAAACTACTCTCAGTGCATTAACAAAATGTTTAATTGGTGTTTGTCATAGTAATGAAGGCACTGCAAGAAAGTTGTTTAAAGACAATGCTTTTTTAGTTGCTGGTAAAACAGGAACTTCTTTTGTAGTTGATGATAAAATAAAATATTCTGATAATATTTATCAATCATCATTTGCAGGATTTTTTCCTGCAGATAATCCACAATATACCTGTGTTGTTGTTATTGTAAATAAACAAAATGCACTATTACATTATGGTGCTGATGTTGCTGGTCCTGTATTTAAAGAAATTGCAGATCGTTTATATACATTATATGTAAAAACGAATACTACAGATAATTATGTTTCAAAAACATCTGATTCTGCTGCCTATAAGTTTACTGGATACAATAATGATTTAAAATATCTATTTACAATCGTTGGTATAAAGTTTAAAGAAAATAGTAATAATGTAAATGATTGGGTTGATGTTTCTGGAACCAATAAAATACTAGCTATTCTACCAAAAAATATACAGCCAAAACAAGTGCCTTCATTTAAAGGATTGAATGCTAAAGATGCAATTTATATGGCTGAGGAAATTGGTTTAAAAGTAAATATTGTTGGAAAAGGTAAAGTTGTGAATCAATCTATTGCAGAAGGTACAAGTTTAACTTATGGTAAATTAATAAATCTCGAATTGCTTTAATGAAGTCATTACAAAATATATTATATACTGTTTCATTACAATCTGTTGTAGGATCTACAGCTATTGATGTTGCTGGATTAACTATAGACTCAAGATTAGTAAAAAAAGATTTTGTTTTTATTGCCATAAAAGGTGAAAAATCTGATGGACATTTATATATAAGTAAAGCTATTGAATTAGGTGCAAGAGTTATTGTTTGTGAACAGTGGCCAAACGAAAAAAATGATGCAGTAACTTATATTCAAGTTGAAAGTACTGCTGCAACTGCTGCAATAATGGCTCATCATTTTTACGAACAGCCATCCACTAAATTAAAATTAGTTGGAGTAACAGGTACCAATGGAAAAACAACAATAGCAACAGTTTTATTTAAACTATTTACACAATTAGGATACAAATGTGGTTTAGTTAGCACAGTTCAAAATCAAATTGCAGATGAAATTATTCCTGCAACACATACAACTCCTGATGCTCTTAGTTTAAATGCTTTATTAGCTAAAATGGTTCATGAAAATTGTACTTATGTTTTCATGGAATGTAGCAGTCATGCAATTCATCAACACAGAGTTGGAGCATTAGAATTTGCAGCTGGCATTTTTAGTAACATCACTCACGATCATTTAGATTATCATAAAACTTTTGATGAATACATTAGAGTTAAAAAATCTTTTTTCGATCTTCTGCCCAAAATATCATTTGCTATTTCAAATATTGATGATAAGAGAGGAGCAGTGATGTTGCAAAATACATGTGCCAAAAAAATCACTTATAGTTTAAAATCTCCAACAGACTTTAAAGGGAAAATTCTTGATAATAGTCTGAATGGTTTGCACATGCTGATTAATGATATTGAAGTGCATTTAAGAATGATTGGAGAGTTTAATGCATACAACATGATGGCAGTGTATGCAACAGCAATTTCTTTAGGTGAAAAAAAAGAAAACGTTTTAACTGCTTTAAGTATAATAACAGGGGCTGAAGGCAGATTTGATTATGTTGTAAATAAAGAATCTATTGTTGGAATAATAGATTATGCCCATACTCCAGATGCATTAGAAAATGTTTTATCAACTATAAAAAAACTACGTAAAGGACATGAGCAAGTAATAACAGTAGTGGGTTGTGGAGGAGATAGAGATAAAACTAAAAGACCCATAATGGCACAAGTGGCTTGTGATTTTAGTGATAAAGTAATTTTTACTAGTGATAATCCAAGAACTGAAGATGCAGCTCAAATTTTAAAAGACATGGAAGCTGGTACAAATAGTGCTGCAAAAAGAAAATCACTAACTATTCTAGATAGAAAGGAAGCTATTAAAACAGCAGTTATGATGGCTAATAAAGATGATATCATTTTAGTTGCGGGAAAAGGTCATGAAAAATATCAAGATATCAATGGAGTAAAATATCCTTTTGATGATAAAAAAATATTGATCGAATTATTAAATAAAGGGAATGATTAAAGCTTAACCATAAAAAGAAAAAGATGTTATATCATTTATTCGATTGGCTCAATGAACATTATAAAATTCCAGGTGCTGGATTATTTCAGTATCAAACATTTCGTATCGCAATGGCAATTTTATTGTCATTGTTTATTGCAACAATTTTTGGTAAAAAAATTATTTTGTTTTTGCAAAAAAAGCAAATTGGAGAAAGTGTTAGAGACTTAGGCTTAGAAGGTCAAGTTCAAAAGAAAGGCACACCAACAATGGGAGGCATAATTATTTTATTAAGCATCATTATTCCAACATTATTATTTGCAAACCTCGATAAAGTTTATATCAGATTAATGTTGTTGTGCACTGTATGGCTTGGTATAATTGGTTTTATAGATGATTATCTTAAAATAAGATCAAGAAAATTGGCATTAGCCAAAGGAGAAACCTATAAGAAAAAAGGTAGTGATGGTTTAGCTGGCATTTCAAAAATTATTGGTCAAATTGGTTTAGGAATAATTATAGGAGCAACATTATATTTCAGTAATTCTGTTACTGTAGAAAGACAATTAAAAACATCTTCAACTAACATAAATAATATTCTACAGAAAGGAGAAGCACTTGCCAATGGATCAAAAGTTATTGTTAGATATATTGATGGAAAAGAAAGATATTATGTAAAAGTAAAAACGCCAATTACAACAATTCCATTTGTAAAAAGTCATGAATTTAATTATAGCAAACTCATTAGTTGGATGGGTGATGGAGCTGAAAAATATACATGGATTGTTTATATATTAGTTGTAACACTTATTATAACTGCAGTAAGTAATGGAGCCAATTTAACTGATGGTCTTGATGGATTAGCTGCAGGTGTAAGTGCAATTATTGGTGCAGGATTGGGGGTATTCATTTATGTAAGTGGCAACTATGTATTTGCAGATTATTTAAATATTATGTACATCCCTAATCTTGGAGAGCTTTCTGTTTTTGTTGGGGCTTTTGTTGGAGCATGTATTGGATTTTTATGGTACAACGCTTATCCAGCACAGGTTTTTATGGGTGACACAGGTAGCCTTGCTCTTGGTGGAATCATCGCTTCTTTAGCAATTATTGTTCGTAAAGAATGGTTAATACCAATTTTTTGCGGCATATTCTTAGTAGAAAATTTAAGTGTTATAATTCAAGTTGCTTATTTCAAATACACCAAGAAAAAGTTTGGTGTAGGTAGAAGAGTTTTTTTAATGAGCCCCCTACATCATCATTATCAATTGAAAGGATTTCATGAAAATAAAATTGCATTACGCTTTTGGATTATCACCATATTATTAGTTGTTGCAAGCATCATGACTTTAAAAATAAGATAGATTGAATAAAAGAATTGTCATATTAGGTTCAGGTGAAAGTGGTGTTGGCACTGCTTTATTGGCTAAACAAAAAGGCTATGTTGTTTTTGTGAGTGATGGAAGAATTATTAAACCTACTTATAAAGCTGAACTCGAAAAAAATGGCATTGAATACGAAGAAGGAAAACATTCTGAAGAAAAAATATTATCTGCTGATGAAGTAATGAAGAGTCCTGGTATTTCAGATAAAAATGAAATGGTAAAAAAAATCAAAGAAAAAAATATTCCAATCATCAGCGAATTTGAATTGGCATATAGACATAAAGGAACTAGTAAAATAATTGGTATCACAGGAACAAATGGTAAAAGCACCACCACAAGTTTATGTTATCATATCTGTAAACATGGAGGATTGGATTGTGCTTTAGTAGGCAATATTGGTTACAGTATTGCTAGGCAAATTGCAGAAGATCCTAAAGAATGGTATGTAGCAGAAATTAGTTCTTTTCAGTTAGATGATATTCAAACATTTCGTCCAGAGGTTGCCATATTACTCAACATCACTGAAGACCATTTAGACCGATACGATTATCAATTTGAAAATTATATAAAAGCAAAATTCAACATCACTAAATATCAAACAGCAAATGATTTTTTTATTTACTGCGACGATGATGAAGTGATTACTAAATATTTCCCATTACTAACCACAAATACTAACCCACTACCATTCTCTATGAAACATGAACTAAAAAAAGGA
>JAYVBS010000001.1:0-2070 GCA_043750315.1 Chitinophagaceae bacterium | reverse complement strand
TGGTTTAAATGCTTTTAAACTTTTTGCCAATTATAAAATGGCTTTATTTTTTCTTTTTTCTATGATGTTGGGTGCAGCATTACAATTAACCAACATGTATGGCGATCAGTTCTTAGATAATTTTAGTAAAGTACCAGAATATGCAAACTCTTTAGTGGTTAAATATTCTACTATAATCATGTCTATCTCTCAGATTTCTGAAACCTTATTTATTTTAACCATTCCATTCTTCTTAAAAAAATTCGGCATAAAAAAAGTGATGCTTTTTTCTATGTTAGCTTGGGTTTTACGTTTTGCATTATTTGCTTATGGTGATCCTGCTGGTGGTTTATGGATGATTATTTTATCATGTATTGTTTATGGAATGGCATTCGACTTCTTTAATATTTCAGGTTCTTTATTTATTGAAACCACTACTGATTCTAAAATAAGATCCAGTGCTCAAGGATTATTTATGATGATGACCAATGGTGTTGGTGCCTATTTAGGAAGCACAATAAGTAGCTATGTAATTGGCAAATATTTTATTTTACCAGATCATTCAACCAATTGGACCTCAACCTGGTTGGCATTTGCAGTTTATGCTTTTGTTGTAGGAATTTTGTTTTTGCTTTTATTTAAACACAAACACGACCCTAAAGTGATTGAACAAGTAACTCATTAAAATAGACAAAGCTGTAAGAAAAATCTTACAGCTTTTATTGTATGATATGTTGCTTACCCTACAAATGCCTTATATAATTCACAATTACCAGAAGATCTTATACTATAATTTTCATTTGGAAGTATAATAAAACTATCTCCACGTTTTATTGAAATATTTAATCCACTTCCATTTACAACTGCCCCACCTTCAATAACAATAAATATTTCAGGTGATGTAGATAATGCCTGATAAGAATTATTTGAAGTTAAATTTATTTTTGAAATATCAAAATCATCAACCGGACAATCATACATATTTTCAACACCTCCTCTTAAAGTTCCTTTTAAAACTTTTGGTATAATTGGTTCAAATAAAGTATGTTTCATTAATTCTGGCACTTCAATATGTTTTGGTGTTAATCCACCTCTTAAAACATTATCACTATTGGCCATGAGTTCAATATTCTGACCTTCTAAATAGGCATGAGGTACTCCCGCAGATTGAAAAATTCCTTCTCCTTTTTGCAAGCAAACTATATTAAATAGATAAATAGAAAATACTCCTCTATCAATATTTTTTACTTCAACTGCATCATTAAATAATTTGCTTACCCACCAACCTGGTTGAGATTTATCTAATTCTCCATTAAACTTTTTTCGAATTTCTCTTTTTACTAAACTTGTTAAAATACTATCAACTTCTTCTTGTGTCATTTCCATCAAGAATTGATATAAAGATTGTATACCTTCTCTTTTTAAAATGTGGAGCAACACATTTAGCTCTTTAATTGCTGTTAGTCTATTCTCAATTTCTTGCAAACTTAAAAATCCATGTAACAAATAAAACTCACCTAAAGCAATCATCACTTCTGGTTTGTGATTTTTATCTTTATAATTTCTGTTAGGTGCATTAATTGGAATTCCTGCTGCTTCTTCTCTTTCAAAGCCTTTTACAGCCTCAGCTTTTGTAGGATGAACTTGAATAGAAAGCATATCTTTTACATCCAAAACTTTAAACAAATAGGGCAATTCACCAAATTTCTCCTGAATAGATTTAGATAAAATTTGTTGAGGATATTGTTGAATTAGTTCAAATAAATTATGACTTTTATTAGCAATTTCTATTATTGATGGTGCTGAAGGATGTGCTCCTAACCAATACTCAGCACAAGGTTTATAATCTTTATTACTAAAATTAATTAAGTTTGGTATAAACTCAAAACCACCCCAAGCATAATGCTGAACTTTACCTTTTAACTTATAAATTTTTTGCTCTAATAAATTCATAATACATGAATAAAAAAACATCCAACCAACAAAAAGGAACTACTGGCGAAAATTTAGCTACAAATTACTTAATTGAAAATGGTTTTATTATTGTAGAACGTAATTGGAGATATAAACATTGTGAAATTGATATTATTT